>CASBQH010000128.1 GCA_949127695.1 Synechococcales cyanobacterium PMM_0073 | reverse complement strand
TAACTGTTTAGCAGCAAGCCTTGACGGCAATATAAATGCTGGTCTGCTGCGGCTCATACAGCTCAAAGTCAGCGGTGAAGGCGCGCTGATAGGGCGCGGCCTCAAAATAGCGCCAGATCTGCGGCCAGATTTTGGGGGCGGTGTCAGCGGCTGCACCCTCGGCGGCAAATCGTAGGTAGCAGCCTGCCGGAATCGCAATCCCCACCATGCCCTCTAAAGGGTTGTCAATGCTGGAGACTTCGGTTGCCAGAATTAGCGAATATTCGCGGCAGTCGCAGCTGTAGTCGGTATAGAGGCCGTAGAGCCTCTGAGCGCTGATGGAGTCGGCAAGCTCAAGCTGCATCTGCTCGGCCAAAAACCGAGTCCAGAGCTGCGAAAACTGGTCAGTGCTGGGCTGCGTTCGGTTGGCGCGTAGCTCAATTCCCATCACAAAAGTCTCTGGGCGCTGCACTAGCTGCGGTTGACCGCTCAGTCTTTGAATTGAGTCAAGCTCCCAGGAGTTCCCCGCATGGGCGTTCTTGGCGCAGCCTTCCATAAACCTGACCTCGCGCTGGATGCAGCAATATACTCTGACAGTACAAAAGTACCACAAAGTCAGGTTGAAATTCAAATGGTTGGGATTAGGTGGGGCAAGATTGGCTAGCGGGCATTGCAGGCTGAAGGTCAAGCGATGCTGCATCCCCTGCCTGCGCTTTCTTCACATGCCACCAAGCCCGAACCGGCTGCGGCAGCTTGCTGGCATAGAGCGTCACGACAAACTGATGTCCGGCATATTCTTGTCCCACCACTTCAACGGCGTAAGAGGGCGAATTTTGAGTCGCTAGATCAGGCACAAACTGCCGTCCAATTCGCCGCCAGCTGGGTTCTTTGCCGCGCCACTGTAATCGACAGCAAGGCCAAGGCAACTCCTCGCGATCAAACAGCCGACAGCAGGGGCCAATGACTCGATAGGTGAAGTGACAGCCCGGACTGCGAAAAATGTAGCCAGATTCAAACGGATGCTGCATGGAGAGGCTTGCGAAATCGCTTTGCTTTAAGGATATCGAACCCGCCAGATCCTGCGCCAAATCTGATCTTGCTAATTCTCCGTCAGCCAGAGATCATTCAAGCCAAAAAGCGACTGAAGCAGCTTGCCCAATCGCTTGCCATTCAATGGCTTTAGCCAGATGCTTGGCTGCTAGCTTTACCAGCTGGACTTGACCACACCGGGCAGCAAGCCTTTGTGCGCCATTTCGCGCAGCACATGCCGAGACAGACCGAAGTCGCGGTAGTAGCCTCTGGGGCGACCCGTCATCCAGCAGCGGTTGTGCAGGCGAGTGCGAGAGCTGTTGCGCGGCAGCTGCTGAATTTGGCGGTGGATGGCAACTTTTTCTTGCTGAGTTGGAGCTGCGTCAAACTGCTCTTGCAGAGCCGTCCGCTTTTCAGCATACTTCTCAAAGGTCTGCTGGCGCTTTTTCTGGCGCTCGACCATGCTTTTCTTGGCCATGAAAAACTGTTCTACTCTAGATTGAGATTGCGCTGTCCATTCTATCGAACTTTTGCGGGGTCTGGCTAGGGTTCTTAATCTGGATCAGCTAGGATCAGCTGGAACCACCAGATTGGGTGAGCTTGGCGCTGCAATTGGCAATAGTACTGAAAACACCGTCTGTCCGGGCTGACTGGTGAGTTGAATTGAGCCAGCGTGACGTTCGACAATTTTTTTGACAATGCTTAGCCCTAGACCGCTGCCTTCGCCTTTGGCTTTGGTTGTGAAAAAAGGCTCGAAAATTCTGGTCTGAAGTGCTGTCGGAATGCCCTTGCCGCTGTCCTGGATCTGCACCTGAAGCTGCGCTGCGGTGGATTCGACGCGAATCGTCAGGCAGCCACGATAGTCCATGCCTTGGAGCGCGTTGCTAATCAGGTTGCTCCAGAGTTGGATCAGCTCGTCTGGGTAGGCCAAAATCGGCGGAAACTCGCCATACTGCCGCTGCACCGAAATGCCGCCTCGCAGCTGGTTAAAATGCAGAGTCAGCGCGGTTTCAATCCCTTCAATTACGTCTGTTTCGGTTTTACTGCCGCTGGCCTCCTGGTAGACATAGCGCTTCAGCGCCAGCACAATCTGCGAGGCGCGATCGGTGGCGCTGATAATCGTGCGGGTGCTCTTATGCAGACTGGCCAGCTGGTAGAGCATTTCGAGCAGCCGCCGACTTTCAGCCGAAGTCAGCTGATCCAAAATCGCCTCGCTGGCATCATAGAGGCCAATATCAACCAGGGTGTCTGCCATCACATCAGCATCGGTCAGGTTCCTGGCGGCTAGCGCCTGCATCAGCTGTCGCTTAAACTGGCGCTTTTCGCGGCTAGAAAACTGAGCCAGCTGCGGCATTGCTTCAATTGAGCGCTGAAGCAACGTAAAGAACAGCTGCTGCTGGTCGGGCGTGAGGCCATGCAGTGAGAGGATCAGCGGCTCCAGCTGCGTCAAAAACTGGCTGACAATTTCGGCTGAGGAGCGTACCGCCCCCAGCGGCGTATTGATCTCATGCGCCACATTGGCCACCAGCTGCCCCAAGGCCGCCATTTTTTCAGCCTGGATCAGCTGCGTTTGGGTCTGCTGAAGCTGGGTGAGCGTCTGGCTCAGCGTTTCGTTTTTTTGATGCAGCGTCTTTTGCAAACTGCGGAGCGTCAGGTGAGTCTGAATCCGCGCCAGAATTTCTTCGACCTGAAACGGCTTGGTAATATAGTCTACGCCGCCCGCTGAGAAGGCACGCACCTTATCAAATAGTTCGCTCCAGGCGCTCAAAAAAATCACCGGGATCTGGCTGGTCTGCGGACTCGCCTTAAACTGGCGGCAGACCTCATAGCCGTCCATCTCCGGCATGTTGATATCGAGCAAAATTAAGTCGGGCGGCAGCACCTGAGCCGCCGAGAGCGCCAGCCTACCGCTGGGAGCCGCTCGCACTTTGTAGCCTCGCTCGCTCAAGATGCTGACCAATAGCCGCAGACTGTCTGGCGTGTCGTCCACGACCAGAATCTGCATAGGCGGCTGTGAGTTGGGCTGTGACTCGGACTGTGAGTTGGACTGTGACTCGGACTGTGGACTAACGTTCATCGGGCGTCTGACAGCTCGCTGCTGTCTGGCTGCTGCGGATTGGCTTCTATTGTGGTCGCGGACTGAGAATTGTGGAGATGGGTCACACCCTTTGATCAATTGGCTCAGAATTCTGGGCTAATCGGCTAAAAATCTGCCTCTACGTCCATCGCCAGCGGCAGCTTCACGGTAAAAGTAGTTTGCTGATCCTGGCTGGCAACAGCAATCGAGCCACGCAGCTTTTCAACTCGCTTTTTGGCTAGGGTTAGCCCCAACCCCGTACCGCCCTGATGCCAAAAGTCATGGCTAGGAATGCGATAAAACTGGTTGAAAATCCGCTCATGCTCCTCCGGCGGAATTTCTACCCCCGAATTGCTAACGCTGATCCAAAGCTCTGTCTGAAGGCGATCGCTCAGGGTGGAGACGGCCAGTTCGCCAATGCTGCCGCCCAGCGGTTCTAGAGCGGCCTGATCTGCATCGGCAGCTAGCTGGATCACCTGAGCAGAAACCGTCACCCGTTCGCCCAATGGCGTATATTTCCAGGCGTTGCTCAGCAGCTCGCTTAAGATTCGCTCTAGGTGCGACAGATCGGTGGTGATCGGGGGCAGGTTGGGCGGCAGTTCTAGTCGCAGCTGCTGCTCGCGCTCCTGCATCCGCTCGGCAAACGGTTCGGCGATCTGCGGAATCCAGAGGTTGAGATTAATGGTAGAGAGATTGAGGGCGTCGGTATTGCTATCGAGTCGAATCAGCGCCAGCAGATTGTTAATGAGATCAGCCTCGCGCTGGCATTCGGTTCGCAGAATCTGAAAATAGCGGTCGCACTGCAAAATTGTGTCATCGGCATCTAGTCGCTGCAATCGCACCTCCAGCATTTGGGTGGCCATGCGAATATTAGAAATCGGCGAACGCAGCTCGTTAGAAATTGAGTCGAGGAAGCGATCTTTCACTTCGTTGAGATGCTCCAGCGACTTAACCTGCGCCTGCGCCGCCTGATACTGTTGATGCTGCTGGAGCGCCAGCGCCAAATAGACCCGATCTAGGCCAGTGGGCGGGGTTGGCTCGGCTGATTCAGACTGCTGCAAGCTAGAGAGCGAATGCTCCAGCTCGGCCACAGTCTGTTGCAGAGAGGCGTTTTCAGCCGTCAGATCACGCGCTTGGCGATAGCTCCGCATGGCCTCCAGCACCGTCACCCGCAGATCCTCAGAATTCCAGGGCTTGGGAATATGCCGGTAGAGCTGCGCGGTGCGGAGCGTCTGGCTCAGCGTTTGCAAATCGGCATGGCCGGTAATCATAATATTCAACGTCTGGGGCGAGAGCTGATGAATGCGCCGCAACAGTTCGTCGCCCCGCAGACCGGGCATAATCTGGTCAGCCAGCACCAGGGCGATTTCGTAGTGAATTTGCAGCTCTTCAAACAGCTCTAGCGCCTCTTCGCCGCTCTCAGCCGTTTCAATCAGACAGCTGTCCCCCAACAGTTGCTTTAGCTCAATTTTTAAGCTTTCCAGCACAGTTGGTTCATCATCAACACAAATGATTGCGGGCTTGCTCATGGGCTGGGCTGGCTCATCGGCTGTTAGAGAAGGGCTGGAGAGAGCGGCGCGACAGCTGTCGCCGCCGGACAGAGATCGCTGAGAGCACAGCCATCACAGTCGGGACTGCGGGCAGTACAAACCGCTCGCCCATGATAGATGATCCGAATCGACCAGTTCTCCCAGTCGGGCTGAGGCAGCAGCTTGATTAAATCTTGCTCAATCCGGATCGGGTCAGAATGCTGGGTTAAGCCTAACCGCTGGCTGAGTCGTTTGACATGCGTATCGACCGTGACGCCTGCGTTAATGCCGTAGGCATGAGCCAACACCACGTTGGCCGTCTTGCGCGCCACGCCGGGAAGCCGCAGCAGCTCTGGCATGGAGGCAGGCACTTTACCGTCAAACTCAGCCATAATCATTTGGCAGGCGGCCTGAATATTTTTGGCTTTGTTGCGGTAGAAGCCAGTCGAGCGCACCAGCTCCTCTAGCTCCTCTAGCTCGGCCGCGGCCATCGCGGGCGCATCGGGGCAGCGGCGAAACAGGGCTGGCGTCACCTGGTTAACCCGCGCATCCGTACATTGCGCCGACAGAATTGTGGCCACTAAAAGCTGCACCGGCGTCTCGTAGTCGAGCGTGCAGGGGGCTTCAGGATAGAGTAGCTTCAGCCGCCTCAGAAGTTCGAGGGTACGCGGCTTTTTAGCACCAAAACGACGGGAACTCGCCATCAGCAGCAGCTCGCCCTTACTACTGGATTTTACTACTGGAACAGCCGCTGAAATACTTCTAGCTGCGTGGTGTCGCGCACCATCAAAAACAGCCCCAGCCCCAGCAGCAGCACCAGCCCGGTCTGCATCACGTTTTCTTGCAGCTTAGCGGGCAGCGGCTTGCCGCGCAGTCCTTCAACCAGCAGAAAGGCGAGCTGACCGCCATCCAGCGCGGGCAGCGGCAGGATATTAATAATCGCCAGATTAATGCTGATGATTGCGGTGAAAGGAAACAGCGTCCGGGCATTGGCTGAGGCGAACTTTGACCCCTGCTCAACAATTTTGACCGGGCCAGAGACTTTGTCGGCCACCGAAGAAAAGTCGGTAATCAGCGACCAGAAACCCTGCACCGTGGTGATAAACATGCTCTGGAACTGCTCTGCTGCCAAGCTCAGCACCTCAAAAATGCTGTTAGGGCGACGGTACTGGCTAACGCTGCCGTTGGGCGCAAGCTGCACCCCAATTTTGGCAACGCCATCTGCATCCACCTGCGGCTCAGGCGGGCATTCAGTCAGGAGACATAATTTTGGCAGTAGAAGGGCAGACGCTAGCCTCTTCTGATGCTGCCATTCAGACGCTGATGCAGGTGATCCGAGCCAACCCCAACCAGCCGGTTGACTTTAAGG
>CASBQH010000127.1 GCA_949127695.1 Synechococcales cyanobacterium PMM_0073 | reverse complement strand
GGCCGCAGGAGCCAACGGACCAGAGTTTTTGTTTTTGGATGAGCCATTCGCCGGAATTGACCCGATTGCCGTCGCCGAAATTCAGCAGATTATTGGTCGGCTGCGCTCGCGCCAGATGGGAATTTTGATTACCGATCACAACGTGCGCGAAACGCTGGCGATTATTGATCGCGCCTATATTATGCGAGACGGCCAGATTTTGGCTTCCGGCAGCGCGGAAGAACTCTATGCCAACCCGCTGGTGCGACAATACTATCTGGGTGATGGCTTTCAGCTCTAGCGAGGCTGATTTGCTGTCCTGACTGCCTCTCTGACTTTCGCCACAATTTTGCCGCAGCTGCTATGACGTTCGGTCTATCCAAATCTGCCTTCTCCTGGTTCCGGCTGCCCGTGATGGATCGCTACATTGGGCTAGAGCTAGTGCCGCCTTTTTTGTTCGGGGTGGGGGCGTTTTCGTCGCTGGGCGTTTCAATTGGGGCGTTGTTTGATCTGATTCGGCGGGTGACTGAGTCGGGGCTGCCGATTTCAGTGGCGATCCAGGTGCTGCTGCTGAAGATGCCCGAATTTATTGCCTACTCGTTTCCCATGTCGATCTTGCTCTCCAGCCTGATGACCTACAGCCGCCTGTCCAGCGACAGCGAGCTAGTCGCGCTCAAAGCCTGCGGCGTCAGCATCTATCGCATGGTGGTTCCGGCGCTGGCGCTGGCGTTTTTGGTCACGGGCATCACCTTTGCCTTTAATGAGCTGCTGGTGCCTTCAGCCAACTACCAGGCCACCCAGACTCTGGCGGCTGCCTTGGATGAGAAAGATCCAGACTTTCAAGAGCGCAATATTTTGTATCAAGAGTTTGAGCAGGTAAAGCAGCCCAACGGCAAGCAAAAAGACGTGCTGGCGCGGATGTTCTATGCCAAAGAGTTTGACGGCAACCAGATGCGCGGCCTGACGATTTTAGATTTTTCCCAGGATGGCTTTGACCAAATCGTCAGCGCCAAATCAGCCTCTTGGAATCCTAGCCAGCAGCTCTGGGACTTTTTTGACGGCACGATCTACGCCGTCTCAACCGACGGCTCGTTCCGCAACATTGTCAAGTTTGACCAGCAGCAGCTCAAACTCCCGCGTGGCCCGCTTGACTTGGCCTCTCAGCCGCGTGACTACAACGAAATGAATATTGCCCAGTCTTACGACTATTTGGGGCTGCTGAAGCAGAGCGGCGATGCCGACAAAATCCGCAAGCTGAAGGTGCGAATTCAGCAGAAATACGCGCTGCCGTTTATCTGCGTCGCCTTTGGCCTAGTGGGGGCGGCGCTGGGGGCAAGATTGAATCGGGGCGGACGTTCGACCGGCTTTGCGATCAGCATTGTGATCATTTTTAGCTACTATCTGCTAGCCGTGATCTGCGGCTCAATTGCTCAGCTGGGCATAGTTTCGCCCTTTTTGGGAGCCTGGTTGCCCAACCTGTTTGGGCTGGGTGCAGCAGGGCTGCTGCTGGCTAGCTCGACTCGCTAGAGCGGGCGGGCGCTGACGCGACCTGATGCGGCAGCTTACAATGAGTCTAGCGACATCTACTGCAACCTTAACTATGCCAGCCCGCAAGCCCGCTCCAGCCTCTGCCACCAAGCCCGACTCAGCCTGGTTGCGAAACTTCAAGGCGAAGCTGCCGCTGCTGAAGCAGCCTGCCGTTTGGGCTTCGGCGCTGCTGATGCTGCTGCCGCTGTTTTTTCTGGCTCATTACTTGCGAGAGTCAGCCAGCTTGCAGCTGAGTTCAAGCGGCTCTGATCTGGACTCAAACGCCTCAGAAGCTGACCGCTCAAATCCGCCTGCGCTCAGCGATCCAAGCTCGCTGCTGGAAGCCTCAGCCGCAGATGCCCCGCCTGCCGGAGCCAATGACGTCCCCTCAAGCATTTTCCAAACTGATTTGCTCAGCGCGCTCTTGGCTAGCTCTAGCCCCGCTGCCGACGCCAAAGCTAAAAATTCGCCGCAGCAGCCCGCTTCAGCCTCGGCCAACTCAGGCCAAGCCGCTGGTTCACCGCTAAGTAATTCACCGCTCAACAGCCCAGTCTTAAACAGCTTAGCCTTAGACAGCCCAGCCTTAGATAGCCTAACTTTGGGCGCTAATCTGCCAGCGGCGGGAGTCAGTCCAGCGAGTTCCCTGCAATCTGCTCTAGATCGAAGCGCAGGCGTTCTGCCCGTCTCAAGCAATCCACTCACCGCGCAGCTGGCTCAATCTAACGCCCAAACCGCCGCCCAATCTAATGCCCAAACCGACGGCAGAGCGCGCAATAACGCTGACGTGACGCGGCTTTACGGCCAGCAGCTTGGGGCATTTAGCCAATTGGAGCAGCCCTATCGACCCGCAACTTCTCCGCAGGTGGGTGGCACTGGCTATGTTGTACCGCCGGTGCTGACAATGCCGAGCTATCCCAGTTCAGGCTTGGCTCAGAGCCAGTTTCCCAATCAATTCTCTAATCAATTCCCCAGCCAGTTTCCCAGCCAGTTTCCCAACGCGCCTTTAGGGAGCTACAGCAGCCCCTCCAGCTTTGGAGCCTATCCGCAGCCTACGTTTGCCAGTCCGCAGCCGCTAGTTCAGCCTGCTCCTTTTTCGGTGCCACGCACGCCGCCCGGTCGCTACATTGGCAATGGCCAGATCAACACCTT
>CASBQH010000126.1 GCA_949127695.1 Synechococcales cyanobacterium PMM_0073 | reverse complement strand
GTGTTCAGGTCAGCTTCCGTAACGTCATAGGACAGATTGCCTACGTAGATTGACATGGATCTTCTCCAAAATTAGGGCATAGAGAGCGAGATTTCGGAGAGAAGCCTGCCAAGGTAAAGCGTGAAAAACTCATCAATTACTAAAAACAAACGCTGCAACCGAATACCTGTACTCGCTCAACAGTTTAGCATTCTGATTCAGATATTTCTGTTGTGCGCTGGCGGAGACAGTAAAGAAATATAACAATCCTGCTGCACACTGTAATCTAGATGCGGTCTAGCTGCCTTGCTGTGGGTGCTCTAGCGCTAAACCGTAGCTAAACATATAGCCAAACCATAGCTAAACCATAGCTAAACCACAGAGAGCAGACCAAGTTTCTCTAGCACTGGCCGGGTTGAGACAATATGGCGGTCTAAGCCCAAATCGCTGGGGCTGACGCCGACCGCCAGCGCCACAAGCTGCGGCAGATGCAAGATCGGCAACCCCAGCGGCAGGCCGACAACTTTGGCCACTTCAGGCTGGCGGGAGTCGAGGTTTAGATGGCAGAGCGGGCAAGGGGTGACGATGCAGTCTGCGCCTGCACTGATCGCCTCCTGGATATGCCCACCTGCCATTTTGAAGGAGGCTTCGGTGGCGTAGCTGGAGAGCGGCCAGCCGCAGCATTGGGTGCGCCCTCGGTAGTGAACGGGCGTGGCTCCTACGGTCTGAAAAACATTTTCCATCGACTGTGGGTTATAGGGATCATCGTAGGGCAGGTGATCTTGGGCGCGCAGCAGATAGCAGCCATAAAACGCGGCGCATTTTAAGCCTTCTAGCCGCCGGGTGACGCGCTCTGCCAGTGCCTCTAGGCCAAAATCGCCGACTAGCGCCCAGAGCAGATGCTTGACTGCGCTGCTGCCTTGGTAGGGCGAACAGCCTTCTTGCTTCAGCAGTCCGTTCACCTGCTCTAGATAGGCTGGATTATTCTGCTGAGCCGCTTTCAGCCGCTCGTCCACATGGCCAATTACGCCCTGACAGGTGCTGCAATGGGTCAGCAGCGGTAGATTCAGCGATTCAGCGAGGGCAATGTTGCGGGCATTCACCGTATCTTCGAGCAGCTGTGAGTCTTCTTTGAACGTGCCTGAACCGCAGCAGGAGGCTTTTTTCAGCTCGACTAGCTCAATACCCAGCGCTCGCGTTAGCGCTTTGGTGGAGAGATCGAGCTCGCGGCAGGCTCCTTGGGCAACGCAGCCGGGAAAATAGGCGTATTTCAGCGGGGTGGATCGTGGCATGGTGGTGGCGCGGGGTATGTAAGTGTCATCCTCTGCTTCTATGATGGAGCGTTAATGCCCAAATTGTTTTGCCGATCACAGTCCTTTAAGATTCGTTTTTGAGACAAGTCACCCATGCTCTCAGCCACGCTTTACCTGATTCGCTCTAAGGCCGACGGTCAATATCTCGTCGCTCGCCCGCGTGCCGCCAACCCCGATGCGCTGCCCGATCCCGGTTTCCTGCTGCTGTTTAAAGAACATGCGGACGCCCTCAGCTACCTGAATACTCATGCGGCTGGACTGCTAGATCGCTTTGGGGTTGAATCTATTCCGGGTTCACAGCTCAAAACGCTGATGGGGCGCTGGGGGTTTACGGGCATTGGCATGGTGCAAGATCCGCTCGTACCCGAAATTGAGTTTGCTCGCCCAGACAGTTCGCCCAGCTTTGGGTTTTGAGGGGCAAACCATCCTGCTGCCGACCAATTTGGGCTAAAATACTCGACTGCTGACTTTATTTAACTGAACGTTCCATGAGCAACTATCGCATCACCCTGCTTCCCGGCGACGGCATTGGCCCTGAAATTATGAGCGTTACGGTCGGGATTTTGAAGCAGGTGGGCGAGCAGTTCGGCATCGGCTTTGAATTCAAGGAAGCCCTGATGGGCGGTGCGGCAATTGATGCCACGGGTAGCCCCTTACCCGACGAAACGCTGGCCGCCTGCAAAGATAGCGATGCCGTGCTGCTGGCAGCCATTGGCGGCTACAAGTGGGACAACCTGCCCCGGCATCAGCGCCCTGAAACTGGCCTGCTGGGGCTGCGGGCTGGGCTGGGGCTATTTGCCAATCTGCGGCCTGCTAGCATTTTGCCGCAGCTGATTGATGCCTCTAGCCTGAAGCGTGAGGTGGTGGAGGGCGTGGATATTATGGTGGTGCGCGAGCTAACCGGCGGCATCTATTTTGGTCAACCCAAAGGCATCTTTGAAACTGAAACGGGTGAGAAACGCGGCGTGAATACAATGGTGTATTCCGAAAGCGAAATTGACAGAATTGGTCGCGTTGCCTTTGAAACTGCCCAAAAACGCGGCGGCAGACTCTGCTCGGTAGACAAAGCCAACGTGCTGGATGTCTCGCAGCTCTGGCGCGACCGGATCACGCAGCTCGGCGCAAGCTACCCCGACGTAGAGCTATCTCACCTCTATGTAGACAATGCGGCGATGCAGCTGATTCGTGCGCCCAAACAGTTTGACACAATCGTTACCGGCAATCTATTCGGTGATATTCTCTCAGATGCGGCGGCAATGCTTACGGGCAGTATCGGCATGTTGCCTTCGGCCAGCTTGGGTACTGATGGCCCCGGCGTATTTGAACCCGTTCACGGCTCTGCGCCCGACATTGCCGGACAGGACAAGGCGAATCCGCTGGCACAGCTGCTGAGTGCGGCCATGATGCTGCGCTATGGCCTGAATGAGCCAGAAGCGGCAAGTCGATTGGAGCAGGCGGTGCAGACGGTGCTGGATGCTGACTACCGCACGGGCGATATTATGTCGGAGGGCAAGACGCTGGTGGGCTGTCAGGCAATGGGCGAGGCGCTGAAGCAGGCTTTGAGCTAGTTTGGGCTGTGCCTGCATAATAGAAGTAGCTCTGTTTTGAGGTGAATTCTGATGACCTCTACTAATCTGCGTGGTGCGATTCCGCTACAGCTGCCGCCTTTAGAAAACGGCGATAGGCTAACTCGCGCTGAATTTGAGCGGCGCTATGCGGCGATGCCGAATCTGAAGAAAGCCGAATTGATTGAAGGAGTGGTCTATATGCCCGCAGCTCTGCGGTTCCGCAGTCATGGTCAGCCGCACGGCGATTTGATGACTTGGTTAGGCGTATATAAAGCCTTCACGCCCGGTTTGGGCTTGGGCGTTGAACCCACTGTTCGGCTGGATCTGCACAACGTTCTGCAACCCGATGCCGTGCTGCTGATTGAACCGATAGCAGGCGGACAGGTACAGCTTAGCGAAGATGACTACATTGAGGGCGCACCCGAATTGGTAGCTGAAGTTGCCGCCAGTAGCAGCGCCATTGACTTGGGTAACAAGCAGTGGGCTTATCAGCGCGACGGCGTACAGGAATATCTGGTGTGGCAGGTATTTGAGCAGCGCTTGGACTGGTTTAGTTTGCAAGATGGCGTTTTTGTGGCGCTGGAGCCGGACGCGCAGGGCATGATTCGCAGTCGGGTGTTTCCGGGGCTGTGGCTGGCGGTGTCAGATTTGCTGGCAGGCCATATGCAGCAGGTATTGGCGGTGTTGCAGCAGGGTTTGGGCAGCACAGAGCATCAGGTGTTTGTACAAAAGCTGGCGGACTGCTCTCTTTCCCAGCCCTGAAATTAGCAACTGGGAAAGAGCGTGGCCGAGATTAGCTACCTGAGCAAAACGCTCATGAATTTGCCTGGAGCGAATGGCACGGGAACCAGCGGCGAAAACTGGCGACGGTCTGTGATCATCTCCTTGACGTACATTTCGCTGATGATATGGTTGACCTGCTCTCTGGTGCCGACGATCCAAACCTGCGCCCGCTCGCCAAGCGACTCGCTCAGCAGTTCGTTGAACTCTGAAGTCATGATATTCACCTCTTGGGGCTATGTGGGTTTGAAAGATTAAGGCGCGGAGTGCCCCAACCACTTGCGTTGCGAGGTGAGCGATGGATTAAGATCAACTCAGCCTTGCCTCCCGTTGCGTGCGGGAAGTCAGGTCAGCTGGCTAGCGGTGTTGATTG
>CASBQH010000125.1 GCA_949127695.1 Synechococcales cyanobacterium PMM_0073 | reverse complement strand
GCTTACTATCAGCCACAGGGCGTCAGCCTTGCTATCGCTCAGTTCGCCTACGGACGTTTGGCGGCCTATTCGGGACTGGAGCTGAGCCGCAGTCTGCCGGATGATCGGCTGGCTGACCTAAACTGGGCGCAGGTTTGCTGGTTTGACTGGGAGCTGCGGCTGTACGAAGATTTTTGGCAGCAGTTTAAAATTGACCTCAGCGAAGATTTTGATCCGACCAAGCTAGCCACGGTTAAAGATTTAATCATCTCGCTGAATGCTTACTTGAGCGCTGAGACTTAAAGCCCAGATCCAATTCACAAGAGGGCGACAGAGCTTGGCATACTGGAATCATCTTTGCCCGCCAGCATAGCCCGTGAGCGATCTAGATCAGCCACTTTTCTCCGATGCGGCTGCGCCCCTCAGCGAATTGCTCCAGGGCGTCGTCGAGCGACTCACCTATCACTCTGACGAGTCAGGCTACACGGTGGCGCGCTTTAAAGTTCCTCGCAGCAGCGAGCTGGTGACGATTGTGGGCAACTTTGCCAGCATTCAGCCCGGACAGACGCTGCATTTAGAAGGGATCTGGCGCGAGCATCCCAAGTATGGGGCGCAGTTTCAGGTGACGCAGTACCGCGAAGCCAAGCCCGCGACGCTGACCGGCATTGAAAAATATTTGGGCAGCGGCCTGATTAAAGGCGTTGGGTCGGCCACGGCCAAGCGGATTGTGGCGTATTTTGGAGCGGATACGCTGGAGGTTCTTGAGCAGCAGAGTGAGCGACTCGCCGAAGTGCCAGGAATTTCGCAGAAGCGGGTGAAGCTGATTCAGGCGGCTTGGGCGGAGCAGCGAGCGATTAAAGACGTGATGCTGTTTCTGCAAAGCCACGGGATTTCGACTGCCTATGCCGTCAAAATCTTCAAGCAATATGGCGATGCTTCGATTGCTACCGTGACTCAGAACCCCTATCAGCTGGCTGCTGAAGTCTATGGGATTGGCTTTGTCACCGCCGACGCCATTGCCCGCAGCTTGGGGATTGATCCAGGCTCAGACTATCGCTACCGTAGCGGCATTTCGCATATGTTGCAGGCCGCCGCCACTGAGGGGCACTGCTTTTTACCCCAGCCTGAGCTAGCCGAACGCGCCGTCCAGCGGCTCAGCCTTCCTGGCCATCAGCCTGATCTTGCGGTCATGACTCAGCTCACCAGCAAAATGGCGCTAACCGGCGAACTCGTCATGCAGCTAGGCAATGCCGAACAGCCCGCCATCTGCTACGACCCGCCGTTTTATGGCGCAGAATTTAAGCTGGCCGAACGGCTGGCGCTGCTGTTGAGCCAGCCGCTAACGGTAGATTTGCCGCGCGTCCAGCGCTGGATTGATCGATTTATCGAAAAGACCGGAATGCCGCTCTCAGATCAGCAGCGGCAGGCCGTAGAAATAGCGGCCAGCTCGCGGCTGCTGGTGCTAACGGGCGGCCCCGGCACTGGCAAGACCTTCTGCACCCGCACGATTGTGGCGCTCTGGAAGGCAATGGGCAAGACGATTGCTCTGGCTTCCCCCACTGGGCGGGCGGCTCAGCGCCTGAGTGAAATGACGCGCCAAGAGGCCAAGACGGTTCATCGGCTGCTGGAGTTTGACCCTAGCCAGTTTAAGTTTAAGCGCGAGGCCGACAATCCCATCCCGGCTGAGGCGATTGTGATTGACGAAGCCTCAATGCTGGATCTGTTCTTGGCCAACTCGTTGCTCAAAGCAATCCGGCTAGAGTCGCAGCTCTTGCTGGTGGGCGATATTGACCAGCTGCCCAGCGTTGGACCGGGCAACGTGCTGGCTGACTTAATCCAGTCTGGCCAGATTCCGGTGGTGCGCCTCAGCGAGGTGTTTCGGCAGGCGCAGAGCAGCCAAATTGTCCGCAACGCGCATGAAATTAATCAGGGCAAGCTGCCGATCTTAGAGCCAGTGAGCCTACAGCCCGACTCAGACTGCCTCTGGGTGAATGCCTTCCAGCCAGAGCAGGGGCTGCGGGCAATTCAGCAACTGGTGAACCAAACTATTCCGCAGCTGGGCTTTGAGCCACTGCGCGATCTGCAATTGCTCTGCCCAATGATTCGGGGTGAACTGGGCACGCGCCGCCTGAATCAGCTGCTGCAACAGCTGCTCAATCCGCCCAGCGCCAGTCAGCGCCAGCTGAATCGGGGCAGCAAAATTCTGCGTGAAGGCGACCGGGTAATTCAGCAGTCTAATGACTATAACCGCGAAGTCTTTAACGGCGATATTGGCAGAATCCAGGCAATTGATCTCAATGAGCAGAGCGTTACCGTGCAGTTTGCCGAACGCCTGGTGAGCTATGACTATGCCGACCAAACCGAGCTAGAGCTAGCCTGGGCGGTCAGCATTCACAAAAGCCAGGGCAGCGAGTATCCAGTCGTGATTCTGCCCATATATATGCAGCATTCTCTGCTGCTTTCCCGTAACTTAATCTATACGGGTCTAACGCGCGCCAAACAGCTGGCGATCTTTGTCGGTTCTCAAAAGGCGATTGAATTTGCGGTGAACCAAACCAAAAATCAGCAGCGCTATACCTTGCTGGCAGAGCGCCTGCGCGAGCTGTTGCGCTAGGCGCTAACTTGCCAATCTGGCAAAATTCATGGGAAAGTTCAAAGATTCAGTTGACGAATTGCCCCAAAGCACGGCATCATAGTAAACGCATAGGGGGCTATAGCACAGTTGGTAGCGCGTCTCAATGGCATTGAGAAGGTCAGCGGTTCGAATCCGCTTAGCTCCATTCCTGATTTCAATAGTTTTGAACTAATGGCTTAAGATCGAAGCTGTCAGCATTTTTGGTGGCAGTCAGAAGCCTGATTTTTTGGCAAGGAGTAATCGAGCATGAAATTTGCAGGAACTTGGCATATTACTGAGATGGAGAATTGGAACGAAGCCTACTTCAACATGGAGGTACAGGCTTATCTTGAAATCAATCAAAAGGGATCAGGTGATTTTCAGTTTGGCTTAGTTACAGGACAGATTAACGGTAAAATTGCGAAAGATGAATCTGGTGAAACGCTAGAATTCACCTGGGAGGGCGGTGATGAGAACGACGAAGCATCGGGCAGTGGCTGGCTGAAGCTAAAGAATGAAAATACGTTGGAGGGGGAAATTAAAATACATCAGGGAGATAGCTCACTGTTTTTGGCCGAGCGGGCATAATGCTTGGTTGTAAATATTAGAGATTAGGCTGTATGCGAAAGATTTCGAGGATTTCATCTGTAAGATAATCAGAATACGATTACTGAGTTTCCTGAATCAAGTGAGGAGAATCGATTCGTGAGTGAATATCAGTACTACGAATTTCAGGCGGTTGATCGTCCACTCACGGTTCAAGAGCAGAGCGAAATCCATAAGCTTTCCAGTCGGGTTCAGCTCACAGCTACTCAGGCGATTTTTCTGTATCACTACGGCAGCTTTCGGGGTGAAGCAGCGCAAGTATTAGCCCAATACTTTGACATGATGTTTTACATCGCCAACTGGGGCAGCTGGCAGCTAATATTCCGGTTTCCAAAGGCGATTGTTGACGCCAAATGGTTCCAGCCTTACGAGCTTGAAGGTACGATTACTGTTTCGACTACATCCCAGCATGTCATTCTCGATATCCATATTGTTGAAGAAGAAGGTCTACGCGGCTGGGTGGAAGGATCGGGATGGCTGTCCCGCTTACTGCCGCTGCGAGATGAGCTGATCCTTGGCGATCTGCGTCTGCTCTACCTCGTCTGGCTGCGAACCGCTCCTTACTTGGCTGAGCATGCCCTGGATGAAGATCCAATCGAACCTTCCATCCCTGCCAACCTAGATAAGCTTTCCCAGCCACTGCAAGCATTTGTTGAACTGGTCGAGCTAGATCCAGATTGGGTGGCTGCCGCCGCTCAGGCCAGTCCGCACCAGCCTGCCATCGCCGAACCGCCGCTAGAAACCTGGCTGAGTCAACTATCGGCCAGCGAGCAGCGAGAATTTTTGCTCAAGCTGCTTCGGCAAGAACCCCGCGTAGATCTACAGCTAATTAGCCGCTTGAAACAGCTGGCCGGTCAGGCCACATCTCCTCCAGCGACTTCAGGCCACCGACGGCTATCTGAACTAGCAGAAATTGCTGAGAGTCTGAGCCACAGGCGACAGCAGCAAGCGCAGAATGCAGCCAGAAAGAAGCGCATCCAGCAGCTAGAAGCCCTAGCTCCGAAAGTCGCCCAAACCTGGACTAGAGTGGTGGACTTAATTGAGCTGAAGCAAGCAAAACCCTACGATGAAGCTACTGCTCTACTCCAAGACCTCTGTGATTTAGCCAACCATCAAGGGAAGTTACCCGAATTTACCCAGCGCTTTGAGCAGCTTAAGTCAACCTACCAAAGCCGTCCCGCCTTGCTGGCGCGGTTTAGTAAAATCAAGCTGCATTAAGGTTAAGCATTGCTCTAAAATGTAAAGTTATCTTAAACATATGAGAATCAAGGGTGCTAAATAGCTTACAGTGAGCATATAGATTAATTCCGCCAGCCAGAACTTATAAATGGCTGGCTTTTAAAATTTTAAACTTCGACAGACGAATATAGTCACTCATAAATTATAGTCACTCATAAATTCAATATATCTTTAGAGTTCTTCTGGCTTGACCAGCTTTGAAACTGCCGTAACCAGATGGACTGGATCGATGGGTTTGGCCAGATGCTTTTGAAAGCCTGCCCGTATAGCCTGCTGGCTATCTTCCTCACGGGCATAGGCTGTTAAAGCGATAGCGGGGATCTGTCCGCCCTGTGCAGCGGGGAGCGCTCTGAGCTGGTGCAGCAGCATGTAGCCATCTTGGTTGGGCATGCCAATATCGCTAATTAAAACATGCGGCTGAGATTGCTGAATGCTAGCCAGAGCGGTCTGCACTGAAGCCACAGCAGTGACAGCCGCACCAGACTGCTCTAGCAAAAAGGCAACATAGTCTAAGGCGTCGGGTTCGTCATCGACAACCAAAACCTTGACGCCCAGCAGCAGATCGGCAGAGGCGGTGGCCTCATTGCCGGGGAGCTGAGCGTCGTGAGCCGACTGACTGCCCTTAAACAGCGGCAGCTGAATCGTGAAGTTAGCACCTTGCTGTTCGCCCAGACTGGTGACTTCTACCGTACCCCCATGCAGCT
This sequence comes from Synechococcales cyanobacterium PMM_0073, assembly GCA_949127695.1. Taxonomy (GTDB): domain Bacteria; phylum Cyanobacteriota; class Cyanobacteriia; order Elainellales; family Elainellaceae; genus Elainella. The sequence continues at coordinate 3,947 of CASBQH010000125.1, read as the reverse complement.
CAACCAAGTGCCGCACAATCGCCAACCCCAGCCCCAGCCCGCCAAAGCTGCGCGTGGTGCTGCCATCGGCCTGCCGAAAATAGTCAAACACATGCGGCAGAAAGTCAGGCTTGATGCCTTTGCCGTTGTCAGAAACGGTCAGACGCACATGAGTTGCTGTGGCTGGCAGGTAGGGCAGTGGGTGAGGCGGAGCGGGGCTGTCGCTCGCGCTACAGGCTTCTAGCCGCAGTTCGACCCGGCCTCCGTCCGGCGTAAACTTAACGGCATTAGAGAGCAAATTCCAAATTACCTGCTGAATTCGGCCTGAGTCGCCCAGCACAATATAGAAACTGGCGGGGAAACCGGCAGAAACCTCAGGAGATGGGGGTTGCGGCAGGCTTTGCGGCATCAAAAATTGTAGCGAAATCTGCTTGGCTTCGGCGGCGAGCTGCACGGTTTCTAGAGCCGCTTCAACGGCAGATACCAGATTGACTGGGGCAATATTTAAGTTGAGCTTGCCCTGCAAAATCCGCGATACATCTAGTAAATCTTCAATCAGCTGCGTCTGGATTCTGGCGTTGCGCTCAATAATTTCTAAGGCTCGGTGCGTGGTGGCCTCGTCATGCTGGCGCGAGCGCAGCAGGCGTGACCAGCCCAAAATCGGGTTGAGCGGCGTGCGTAGCTCATGCGAGAGTACCGCCAAAAACTCATCTTTAATTTGATTGGCCTGAGTCAGGCGTTCGGCCTGCTGCTGGAGCGAGGTGAGCAAATTGGTGCGCTCTAGGGCGATGGCCACTTGGTCGGCGGTAGCTTGCAGCAGATCTAGCTCTTCGGGGTTAAAGCGGCTGCGGCTGCGGCTACCAAACGACAGCGCTCCTAGTAAATTGCCCCGCACTACCAGCGGATAGCCGACAAAAGCTGTAATCCCCAGCGACTGAATCAAGGCCGCTCTAGGCAGATCAAGCTGCTGTACGTCAAATAGCACAACGGGCTGATTGGCTTCAATTGCCTGTCCGCAGAGGCTGCGAGCTGCTTCTAGATCACGCATTCCCTCCGCCTCAGCAGTAGAAATGCCGCTGGAGGCGCTGAGATGCAGCAGCAGTTTGTGATCTTGCCGCTCGACTAAAAAACTAAAGTAGCAGTGCAGACCTATATGGCTCGCCAGCTTTTGGAACAGCTCATCCAGCAGCGTCAGCGGCTGATCGGTGGAGAGCAGTTCGCTGCTGGTTTCGTAGAGGATTTTTAAGCGCTCTGAGCGTTCTTGTAGCGACTGCTCGGCCTGCTTGCGTTCGGTAATATCTTGCCAAATGCTGTGCAAATAGCCTTGGCCGCCAATTTGCAGCAGTTGGCTGGTGACTAGCACATCTCGGACTGCGCCAGATTTGCTCAGGTGCTGCGTTTCAAACTGATCAAACCCCGGCTGGGCGCTGAGACGGCGGTGTGACTCGCGCTCGGCAGCTGGCTCGGCTTCAATTGCGGCCAGCGTTAGGTTGGCAAACTCGGCGGCACTATAGCCCAGCTGACTGTGCGCCTGTGGGTTAAACTCAGCAAAGCTGCGGTCTGTGGCTCGAATCAGCAGCACGCCAAACGGCGATTGCTCAAACAGCAGCCGATATTGGGTTTCGGTATCCTGCAAGGCCAATTCGGCGCGCTGACGGCTGCGGCGCTCTTTGGCTTCGCGCAGCGCCCGCTCCACTGCCGGAACCAGCCGTTCCAGCCGCTGCTTCAGCACATAGTCAGTGGCTCCGCTCTTGAGGGTTTCAATTGCCAGCTCTTCGCCCAGCGTGGCCGAAACAAACAGAAAGGGCACGCGCGGACAGAGCTGCTGCGCCATCGCCAGCGCCGAAAGTCCGTCAAAGTCGGGCAGTGAATAGTCAGAGAGAATTAGATCAAACGGCTCAACCTGCAAAGCCGCAAGAAAGCTGTCGCGGCTCTGCACCTGGGTTAGCGTGAATTTTAATCCGCCTTCTTGCAGCACCGCTTGGATCAGCTCGGCGTCAATGGGGCTATCTTCCAACAGCAGTAATTTCAGGATGCTCATATTGGCCTCTCAGGTATTGGCCTCTCAGGTATTGGCCTCTCAAGTTAAGAAACACCATGCGGCGACTGGTAAACTTCGGGCGGCGGCTGGTTGACTACTGCCCAGAATAGCCCGATCTGCCGGATTACTTCAACAAACTGGCCAAAATCAATTGGCTTGACGACATAAGCATTGGTACCCAGCTCATAGCAGCGAACTAGGTCAGGCTCCTCTTGCGAGGATGAGAGCACAATCACCGGAATCATCCGCAGCTGCGGGTCAGACTTGAGCATGGCCAAGACCTCAACGCCGTCAATTTTGGGCAGCTTTAGATCGAGCAAAATGGCGATGGGGTTGCCTTCTAGCCGCAGCCGAAACATGCCGCGCCGCCGCAGATAGTCTAGCGCCTCTTCGCCATCTCGCACGACTACAACTTCGTTGGCAATTGCATTCTCAGAGAGCGCATTCAGAATTAGCTCTACGTCATTGCGGCTATCCTCTACCAACAGAATCCGCTTCAAATCAATCATCAGCTTTTCCAACTGCGGTTCATTCCAAGCTAGCTACAGCAAGATGTTAAAAGAATTTATTCAAATCACTTCTATCACTTCAGCTCGTTTAGGTAACGCAAAAAATAGTGTCGCACCTTCGTTCACTGCTCCTTCCGCCCAAACGCTTCCGCCATGCCGATGAATAATTCGCTGGACGTTGGCTAGACCAATTCCCGTGCCTTCATAGTTAGGGTCGCTATGCAGCCTTTGAAAAATTCCAAATATTTTGTGAACATACTGCATATTAAACCCAATGCCGTTGTCCTTAACAAAGAACACCACCGATTGCTCCTGCTCAAAGCTGCCGATGCTAATTTGGCTAGAGGGCTGGAGGCGCGTATATTTAACGGCGTTTTCCAGCAGATTCCGCAGCACCAGCCGCAGCATAGAGGGATCGGCCTGGATGCTGGGCAGCGGCTCAATTTTCCAGTCGATTTGGCGTCCGGCTAGATCAGGCTCTAGCTCGCGCAGCACCTCTTGCACCAGCAGATTCATCTCAATGGGAATCAGGCGCATTTCGCTCCGCGCCATCCGCGAGAATGCCAGCAGATCGTCAATCAGGGTTCCGGCTTGGCGGGTGGTTTCGGCAATAATGCTTAGGTAGCGCTGGCTGGTGTCATCCAGCTGGGCGGGGTCGAGGCGCTTTTGCAGCAGCTCCACAAAGCCAGCAATATGGCGCAGCGGGGCGCGCAGATCATGCGACACCGAATAAGAGAAAGACTCTAGCTCGCGGTTGGCGGCCTCAAGCTGGACGGTGCGTTCCTGCACTCGCAGCTCCAGATCTTGCCGAAACTGAGCTTCGTTGGCCAGCAAAGCCGCCTCAGCCTGCTTCTGAGCGCTCAGATCTAAAATAAAAACCACAGACTGCTCGCGCTCAGGCTCCAGCAGCCGATAGCCTAACAGCACCGGCACGCGACTGCCATCTTTGCGAATATATTCTTTTTCGTAGGGCGTACAGGCTCCGCGTGACTGCGCCTCAGAAATACCTAATTTATCCAGCGGCAGATATTCAGGCGGCGTAATGTTCACCCAGTCCAGTCTGCCAGCTTCTAGATCGGCGCGACTATAGCCGACTATGTTCAAAAATTTGTCATTGGCATAGAAGATTTGGCGGTAAATATCGCCAAATAAAATGCCAATCAAATCAGCCTCGACAAAGCTATTGAGCCGTGCCTGGTTTTCGCGCAGATCTGCCTCTGCCTGCTTCCGATCATGGACATCGTTGACTGTGCCCACCCATTCACGAATGGAGCCGTCTGGCTCTAAAATCGGCACGCCCTTAGGGACTTGCAAGAAAATACCTCCCCAATCAAGTAGGGACAATTGTAATATCCCATTTGGGTAATGTTTCAGAGCGCTGCCAGAAGAGTTGATACTGTTCTAATGCTTCTGAGAGC
>CASBQH010000124.1 GCA_949127695.1 Synechococcales cyanobacterium PMM_0073 | reverse complement strand
TCGGCAAGGGCGACGGACTGGGACTAGGGTTCGGCAGCGGTGACGGGCTGGGGCTGGGGTTCGGCAGCGGTGACGGGCTAGGACTGGGATTGGGCAGCGGTGACGGACTGGGATTGGGCAGCGGCGCTGGAGTCGGGCTAGGCACCGCCAGCTCAGTCACCGTCGATTTCAGCTTAAACCGAGTTGCTACCTTGCCTTTGAGCTGAGCTACCAGCCGATAGACTCCCTGCTCTAGTGAGCCAATCTGAATGGTTTCAGGCTGCTTGCCGGATCGAGTCGAAGCGGCAATGATTTCTCCCTTGTGCAGCAGCAGCAGATCAACATTCGCACCCCGCTGGATGCCAGTTAAGCGAGCTTGATAGCTGCTGCTGGCACCCACTGAAATTTTGAGAACATCACGCCGATCTTTTTTACTCAGCTGGTCGCGAAAAATTTGCTTGGGCTGAGTTTGAGTCCCCGCAAATGGAGCAGAATTAGGTCGATTAGTCATCATCCAAAGAACAATAAACAGCAAGAGCTAGTTCCAACTCGATCTGCTTTAGGTTGACTTTCGATAGATTTTGGATGGACAGCGGTAATTTGCAAAACTGGACTGCAAATATAGCAGCCATTCACGCTTAAACTGTACAAAAATATGCTGTAGCTACAGACTGTAAACTGCGAAGCCGAATCGAAACTGAACTAGCTCCACGCTTATTTACGCTGAGGATTTTGGCAATGTCCGGAAGATTTACCAGAATCATGCTGAACCTTCAAACTGCCTGAATTGCTGCTGCTTATGCTGTAGAGATACAAAGTTGGATCAAGTATCTGAGTCAAGCTTTTTATCAGATGCTTGATTAGATAAATTATTCGCCAAGTTTTTGTAAAGCTGACAAAATTGCTTGAAAAATTGTAAACCAGCGTTTAGACTGAGTTTGTTTACTGGAGCGAGCTGCCCAAACTAGGCGCGGCGCTTCAGTCGGGTGCATTTTACGCTTCGCTATTTACTGTAAATCACCCCTGTTGGCATTAGATATATGAAAGTATTGGTTACAGGCTCAAGTGGCCTGATTGGCTCTGAGGCCGTTGAGTACTACGAGCGTATGGGACATCATGTCATTGGCGTAGACAATAACATGCGCGCCGAGTTTTTTGGAGAACAAGGCGACACGCTATGGAATCTGAAGCGACTCAAGGCTATCGCCCCAAATTTTTCCCACTACAGCATTGATATTCGCGATCGGCAGGCGCTGTTTGATCTGTTTGAAACGCAGTCTTTTGACTTAATCATCCACTGCGCCGCTCAGCCCTCGCATGACAAAGCCTGCCAGATTCCGCTGCTCGACTTTGAGGTGAATGCGCTGGGCACGGTCAACCTGCTGGAGGCCACGCGCAAATACGCACCTGAGGCCGTATTTATCCATATCAGCACCAACAAGGTCTATGGCGATGCGCCCAACGAAGTGCCGCGCATTGAGCTAGAAAAGCGCTATGACTATGCCAGAATTGAAGACTTCAACGGCATTTCTGAGCATTGTCGAATTGACCAGTGCCTGCATTCGCTGTTTGGCGCTTCCAAAGCCGCCGCAGATATCGTGGCGCAAGAATATGGCCGCTACTTTGGCATGAAGGTCGGCATTTTCCGAGGCGGCTGCTTGACTGGACCTTCCCATTCTGGCGTCGAGCTACATGGCTTTTTGTCTTATTTAGTTAAAGTGGCAGTCACCAGCAAAACCTACAAAGTATTTGGCTACAAAGGCAAACAGGTGCGCGACAATATTCATAGCTATGATGTCATTCAGGCGTTTGAAGCATTCCGCAAGCATCCTCGTCCTGGCGCAGTCTACAACTTGGGCGGCGGCAGAGAAAACAGTATTTCGATCCTGGAAGCCTTTGATCTGGTTGAGGCAATTTCTGGCAAAAAAGTCAGTTGGGTCTACGTGGACGATAACCGAATTGGTGATCATATTTGCTATATCTCAGATTTGAGCAAGCTCAAGGCTGATTTCCCCGAATGGCAGATTACCCGCAGCCTGGAGCAGATTGTCCAGGAAATTGTGGCCACTGCCTTAAGCCGCAGCGCTGTTCAGCCTGTTGCTTAAGGAGCCTCAGCTCAGCTTAATTCATTTGCTGTTTAAGAGAGGAAATATGGCAGCATCGCTTCAGCGCTCGCAGCCTCTGATTGAGCAGACTGCAAATCAACAGCGGCTTCTGCTGTTTGATCTAGATACAAGAGGGCATCATCCCGGCTATATTCAGCATCTGGTTCGCGCTTGGTGCGAGCAGGCGCGTCCTGGGCAGCTCGATGTTTTGGTGACGCCGCAGTTTCTAGAGCAGCATCAGGATGTTGTGAAGACAGCGACTCGGCCTAACGTGCGGTTTGTGGCAATTAGCGCCGCAGAGGCCGATGCTTTGGTGGCTGGCGAACAGCTAGGAGATTCTTTTAAAGGCCGAATCCAGCGTGCCTTTCAAGACTGGCAGATCCTCCGCAAGTATCTGATCACGCTGCAAACTACGCATTGCCTGATCATGTATTTGGATACGATTCTGCTGCGGCTAGCGCTGGGGACAAAATTCCCCTGTCGGTTCTCCAGCATTTATTTTCGGCCCATCTTCCACTACGGTCAGTTTGATCACTTTACGCCAACCCGACGCGAACGGTTTTGGCAGCTGCGCGATCGGGTTTGTCTAGCGCGACTGCTGCAAAATCCGCAGCTGCACAGTCTCTTTTGCCTCGACCCGTTTGCAGTTGAGCAGATCAATCAGGCTAAGCCTCAGCCCAAAGCGCTGTATTTGATTGATCCGGTGTATCTACATCGCCCGTCGCCAGAGCAGCTCCAGCAGCTGCGGCAGTCTCTGGAGATTCAGCCCGGTCGCAAGGCATTTTTAATGTTTGGCGTCTTGGCACAGCGCAAAGGCATGTTTGAACTGCTTGATGCCATTGCCGCACTGCCCAACGAAGTCTGCCAGACAATCTGCCTGCTGCTGATTGGTCCTCTAGAATTAGAGAATCAGGCTGAGCTAGAGGCACGGCTTCAGCGGCTGCAAACCAAGCCGGTGCAGATCATTCGCCGTCATGACTTTATTCTCGATCGCGATATTCAGCTGTATTTCAAAATTGCCGATGTGATTCTAGCGCCCTATCAGCGGCATATTGGCATGAGCGCCATTTTGGTGCGGGCGGCGGCAGCAGGCAAACCCGTCTTGGCGGCTGATTTTGGCCTAATGGGGCAGGTAGCTCGCCATCATCAGCTCGGCATCACCGTTGATGCGATGGCTCCAGCCGAACTTGCCCAAGGAATCCTGGCCTGCCTTGCCCCAGAGTTTGAGCGGTGCTACAGCCTTGAGCAGATGCGGCAGTTTGCTGAGCAGAACCAAGCCGAGCAATTCGCTCAGCTAATTTTTGATCGGGTTTGTCAGCCTTGTAGCGTTGAGCAGCCCAGCTAGAGGCCAGATTTGTGCCCTGTTCTTTGTGCTTGAGGAAGCGAGCAGATCGTGAAAATTATTTTTTTCACAACCATCTTATTAAGCAAGCATCGCAACGGCGGCGAGGTTGCCTCCCAGTTTTTTATCGATGCGCTGCGGCAAAACGGGCATCAGGTGACGGTG
>CASBQH010000123.1 GCA_949127695.1 Synechococcales cyanobacterium PMM_0073 | reverse complement strand
CGAGCGAATTTTGGCGATACCGAAGTCGATAATTTTAACCAGCTCGCCCAGCGCCGAGGGAATCAGCATCAGGTTTGCGGGCTTTAAGTCGCGATGCACCACTTTAATTCGCTCGGTTTCCCCAGCTGCACTCCAAAGCACCACGCCTTGATGCGCCAGTTCTAGCCCTGCACAAACCTGCGTAATAATGTTGCAGGTGCGCGCTACAGGCAGTTGTGGCTGAGTCGTCAACAGCTCGCCCAATGTCTGTCCTTGCAGGTATTCCATGACGTAGAAAGGATAGCCTTCAGAGGTGACGCCATAGTCTGTGACCTGCACAATATGTGAGTTTTTTAATGCGGCACAGATGGCACATTCGCGCTCGAACCGTTCGCGCAGATCGGTATCTCCGGCAATCGCCAACGAAGCTTTCAGCAGCTTCAGCGCTACGGTTTTGCCGAGTCGCGTATCGGTGGCGATAAAGACATCGCCCATGCCGCCACCGCCGAGCTGCTGATCGAGCCGATAGCGCTGTGTATCTCCAATTGAACGACCAATCCAGTTGCTAGGATTTGAAAATGAATGCTGGCTCATGATATTTACCGATGAAGAGAAACAGGTGCGATTCACTACTTTTGTCCTACTTCTGCCAGATGGCGATCAGGCCCTCGCGGTCGCCACTAATTAACTGGTTGCCATCTTGACTAAACGCGACTGACAAAATCCAGTCAGCATGGCCTGAAAATGTCGCCAGCGGAGTCAGTTTTTCCAGGCTCCAAAGTCGAATTGTGTTGTCAATTCCGGCAGTCGCCAGCGTTTTGCCATCGGGGCTAACGGTGAGCGAAACTAAGCGGTCGCTGTGCCCTGTAAAAATATGGCGCTCTTGCCCAGTGGCGACATCCCAGAGCCGAGCCGTGCCATCCCAGCCTGCGCTGACCATCTGCTGCCCATTAGGTGTAAATACAAGCGCTCTGACGGCGTTGGTATGTCCGGTTAGCGTCCGCAGCTCTTTGCCGGTTTTCCAGTCCCATAGCTTGATTAGCTTATCGCGTCCACCGCTGGCCAGAATTTTGCCATCGGGGCTGAAAGCGACTGGAAACAGTCGATCTTTATGTCCGGTGAGCGTGCGAATCAGCGTTCCTGTTTTCGTATTCCAAATCTTAATCAATCGATCTCCCGCCCCCGATGCCAGCGTTTGGCTATCGGGAGTAAATGCCACTGACCAAAGTACACCTTTATGCCCAATCAGGGTTTGGCGCAGCCGACCTGTTTCCATATCCCAGAGTTTAATATCTTTGTCAGCACTCCCCGTTGCCAGCGTCTTACCATCCGGGCTAACGGCAATCGCATGAATGACATCTTTATGTCCTTTTAGCGTATGCTTAACTTTCTGCGTTTGTAGATCCCAAATCAGTACGGTATCTCCGCTGACGGTTGCCAGCAGGTTGCCATCAGGCGCAACCCACCAAATTGCCCCAAATCGTCCCATCAGTGTTTGGACTTGAGTGGGCTTCCAAATCTCTGCCGTACAGTTTACCAAAGCCATTTGAGCCGGGAAAGCCTGAGTTGGCTCTGAGGTTTTGGTCTCAATCGGCAGGCTGCAAGGCTGGTTAGCTGAATTAGCGTTTTTGATCAGCGGGTTGCGACTCAAGACGGCAGGCAGCATGGTCACGATCACCCCGATCATCAAACCAAGCACCGTGTAGCTAAAGATGGCGAGATGCCGCCGCAAGGTCGCGATTGTCTCAGCTTCTGAATCTGGCTGACTGACTGGACTTTTCAGCGGCGGCTTTTCGGCTGACCTATCTTCTGGATATTTCATAGAGCATTCTCCCTGAATAAACCATAGCGTTGAAGAATTACAAGTTCTGCTCGATTTCCCTAGATATCCTAGAGAAATCGAACAGAGAGATTAAACCAAGCTGAAGTCTGCCGCAGTGAACTTGACTTGCTCCGCAGCGCTCGTCAGGTTGGTCAGGTTGGCCTGAACGCTAAACGCCCCGCCGTTGGCCAAATCCTGCGAGAACACGACTCGGCTAATGCCCAGCGTGTTGTTGTAGTAAGAGAACGCTCCTTTGCCTGCCGTAATCTTCTGGTTGTCTCGGATCGCGGCAGCGGCAGCACCAGCGTTAGCAAACGCACCTTGCAGCACCAGCATATTGTTGTCGCCAGAGAGCTGATCGACCAGAGCATTCTGGAATTTCAGGGCGCTGATGCCAGTTTGCAGCTTATCCAGCACAATCTGATCGACGCCGATTTCGTAGTCGGTGATCACGTCAGGCTGGTTCAGGTTAACGGCGGGGTTCCCGTTGGCGAACGGATTGGTCGAGAACTGGAATTTGTCTTTGCCCAGTCCGCCCGTCAGCGTATCGTCACCGTCGCCGCCCACGGCCACAACGCGAGTGCTGCTGTTTCTGGCATCGAGCAGATCGTTGCCCAGACCGCCATCGAACTGAATCAGATCGACGCCAGTACCGGTCAAATCATTGACGATGAATGTATCGTTGCCACCCTCGCCGCTGACATCGAACGCTTCAGCTGTGTCAACCACGAGGTTAAACTGCCCAACTGCCTGTCCATCCAGGCCAACGCGCTCAAAAAAGGCTTTGCCGGCGGCGTCTTTGCCCAGCACAAAGTTATCGCCTGCCACAGCCGCTCCGTCAACCTCGATCGTGTCGCGTCCCTCACCGCCGCTCATGACATCGTTGCCTTCGCCATCATCCCAGTCGAGCGTATCGTCACCAGCGTCACCCGACATTTGGTCGTTGCCAGTGCCGCCGATCACGAAATCATTGCCGTCGCCACCGCTGAGCTGATCTCGCCCGGAGCCGCCGTTAACGTTGTCATCGCCAGCATCACCCGTGATCGTGTCTCTGCCAGATTCGCCTTCGAGCGTATCATTGCCTTCACCACCCGCGATCGTGTCTCTGCCTGCACCGCCGTTAATATCATCATCGCCCGCACCACCTGTTAGCTGATCGCTGCCTGCGCCGCCTTCGATTGAATCGCCGCCCCGACCGCCATCAATCGTATCTGTATTCGCGCCGTCGCCTCCACTGAGAACGTCATTCCCTGCACCGCCATCAATTTCGTCACTGCCTGTGCCGCCATCAATCTTGTCATTGCCTTGACCGCCTGCACAGGTATCATTTCCGCCTAAGGCATCGAAGGTGTTATTGCCACTGGTGCCTTGCCAATCATCAGCTCCAGTTGTACCGAGTTTTTGAGTTTTGGAAACTTTAGTCGCCATTTGAATTCTCCTGCTGTTTAGTTGAGTAAATTGAAGTGAACCTGTGGGCTTTGCCTCACAACCAACAGATTAGGGAAACTGCAAGCGTTTGGCAGTCTGAGAAAGTCAGAAAAAGTCTGATCTCTGGCCGATGATTTCTCCTGACTTTTTCAGACTGTCAAAACGAGTGAATCCGCTTAAGTTGAAAAGCGAAGCTAGCGAAGCACAGGTGGAGTACAGTATGTTTGCCAAAATGTCAGAGCGGATGGCGCGGTTAATTCGATGGGGACTCACGATCGGCTGGCTCGTTTTAATTGTCTCGCTGTTCTATGACCCCATTTCGGCGCAGTGGACGGCTCCCGGCCAAATCTTTGGCGCAGCGACCGCCACCGACTGCTTCCAATTTCAAGGCGACTGCCGCCTGCTGACGGCTTATCCAATCGGCGCTCGGATTTTTTGGGGGATGGTGCTGCCGCTGGTGATTGTGACGCTGTTTATTTTTGGACATGAAGCTTGGCGGCGGATCTGTCCGCTCTCGTTTCTTTCCCAGATTCCGCGTGCGCTGGGCTGGCAGCAGCGACGGGTGATTCCAGAAGGTTCCTGGCTCGAACGTCAGGCGCTCACTGTGCAGTTTGGTCTGCTGTTTGTTGGCCTAAACCTGCGTCTGCTGTTGGTCAATTCAGATCAGTTACTGCTGGGTATATTCCTGGTTCTGACTATTCTCAGCGCCATTACAATTGGATTCTTGTTTGACGGCAAAACCTGGTGCAATTACTTTTGCCCAATGGCTCCTGTTCATCTGATCTACAGCGAACCAAGCGGGTTACTCGGCAGCAAAGCCCATACCGCAACGCCCCCCAGCATTACGCAGTCAATGTGCCGCACCCTTGATGCCGATGGCCGCGAGAAAAGCGCCTGCGTGGCCTGCAAAGTGGGCTGCATCGATATTGACGCAGAAGGCTCCTATTGGGACAGCATTCGTCTGCCGGATCGCAAGCTGCTCTACTATGCCTATCTGGGTTTAGTAATTGGCTTTTACAGCTACTTTGGCCTCTATAGCGGCAACTGGAAACTGCTGTCGGCTGGCGTTTGGCACGAGCCAAATCAAGCGGCAACGCTGCTTAGCCCTGGCTTTTTTATCGCAGGTCAGGCGCTGGCAATTCCCAAGCTGCTGGCTGTACCGCTGACGCTCACCGTCGCTTCCGGCACAACCTACGCGGTCGGACTCTGGGTGGAGCATCGCTGTAAACTCTACAACAGCAGCGCTCGCTATCCGCTGAGCGCCGAACAGTTGCAGAGCCGGATCTTTGCCGTGATCGTATTTTTAGCGTTTAATCTGCTGTTCTTGATGGGTGTACGCCCCACGCTCGGATATTTTCCCCTGCTTGTTCAGAATATGATCGGCTGGGGAGCCATTGTGGCCAGCAGCCTGTGGCTGGTCAAAGCCTGGAATCGCAGCGCCCAGAGATATGCCCGTGAACGCGATGTGAATTTGCTGCGGCGACAGCTCAATAAGCTAAATATCGATTTCTCGCAGTTTCTCGAAGGTCGCTCGCTCGAAGAGCTGAAGCCTGATGAACTCTATACGCTGGCTCAGTTTCTGCCCAACTTTACCCAAGACTACCAGCTGCAAATTTACCGGGGTATGTTGCAAGATTCGCTGACGCAGCGCAGCGTCACAGCAGCGAGCAGCCTCAAGGCGTTCCAAACGCTGCGTCAAAAGTTCAACATCTCCGATGAGGCACATCAGCTAATTCTAGAGCAGCTTGAGCCAATTGTGCAGCAGAGTAATCCAGAGTTTACAACGGTGATCCGGCGCGGGGGGCACAGCGATTCCGCAACGACTGTGGTGCGGCCTAATCAACCGGATCGGCGCTAAGTCAAGCTGTTCAAACCTGCATTCACTCAACCTTTACCTCAATTCAACCCATGATTATCCTAAAGGTCTTCAACTACCAGACCCACGAGTACCAGACTGCTAGCCTCAATCCAGAGCAGGCTGATTACAGCATTGGCCGTAGCCCCAGCTGCGATTTGGTGTTGGATAGCTTTGATATCAGCCGTGTTCACGCTAAAATACAAAAGCAGAACGCTGAATATTACCTGATTGATCCAGGCAGTGCGAACGGTCTCTGGATCAACGGGCAGATGATTAAACCAAATCAGCCTTATCCATTGAAAGTAGACGATCTGATTCGCATCGGTGATTTTATGCTGCTGGTTGAAGCCGTCAATTCAGTAGCCCGCAGCGGCTATCCAGACAGCCCGAAATATCGCTCAGCCGCCGCTGCTCAGCCGCATTTGCAGCCGCATTTGCAGCCGCAGTGGACAAAAGAGATTAGCCTCCGCTGCGTCCGCATCGTGGCCGAAACCGCAGAGGCCAAGAGCTTCACGTTTCTGGCCGATGTGCCGATGCAGTTCGACTATCTGCCGGGGCAATTTGTGACGCTCGATCTAGAAATCAACGGCGAGTCGGTGCTGCGCTCTTATTCAATTTCTTCTGCGCCTTCGCGTCCCAACAGCCTCGAAATTACGGTCAAGCGGGTGGCGGTTAGCGGTTCACAGCCAGCGGGTTTGGTGTCAAACTGGCTGCATGACCACCTAAAACTGGGCAGCCAGATTAAAGTCAGCGCCCCGATGGGCAAATTTACCTGTGGCGCAAAGCCGCCTGCTAAGCTGCTGCTGCTCTCGGCGGGTAGCGGCATCACGCCGATGATGTCGATGTCTCGCTGGATTGCTGATACTGCCGCCGCCACTGACGTAGTGTTCTTTCACTGCGCGCGTTCGCCGCAGGAGATCATCTTTCGGCAAGAGCTAGAGTTACTTTCGGCGCGATTACCCAATTTCCATCTGGCTATTTCAACGACGCAGCCTGCGGTGGGGCAAGCCTGGGCTGGCTTTGTGGGGCGCTTAAGTGAATCCATGCTGCGCTGCATTGCTCCAGATTTTCTAGAGCGTCAGGTCTATGTCTGTGGCCCAGAGCGCTTTATGCAGGCGAGTCAGTCATTGCTAGAGCAGCTGAGTTTCCCAATGCAAAACTACGCACAAGAAAGCTTCGGCGCAGCCCGCAAACCAAAGCCTGCTGCGATACAAGCTAGTCCTGTGGCTGTGCCAAAAGCCCCGCAATCCAATATGCCGCAACCTAATACAGTGCTGTTCTCTAACTCTGGCAAAGAAACCGAACATGACGGCTCAGAATCGGTTTTGACACTAGCTGAGCAAGCCGGGGTAAAAATCCGCAGCAACTGCCGCCAAGGGGTTTGTGGAGCCTGCAAGAAACGCAAGCTTGAGGGCGAGGTGCGATATGGCGCTGAACCGGATGCACTCGAAGCCTGCGACCGAGAGGCCGGACATATTCTCACCTGCGTGGCCTTCCCGATTGGCAAAGTCGTGGTTGAAGCGTGAACGGTCGGCTTAAAGAAGTGAGACAAGCTTGAAAAGTGGCTCAAATTGAGATCCCAGGGTTTCCTGATGTCCAACCGATATGGATCGTTCCTGGGTTGCGCCAAATGGAGGCTGCGATTCGAGCAGCCTAGCTG
>CASBQH010000122.1 GCA_949127695.1 Synechococcales cyanobacterium PMM_0073 | reverse complement strand
GCCAAGCCCAGCCCCATCCCGCCCGTTGCCCGACAGCGAGACTGCTCAACTCGGTAAAACGGCTCAAACAGCCGCGCCTGATCTGCCGCCGCAATGCCGCAGCCCTGATCGCGCACCTGAATAATCGCCAGATCAGCAGACTGCGCCAGCCCAATCTGGATCGGCTGGTCAGGCTGAGAAAACTGCATCGCGTTTTTAAGCAGATGCACTAGCACGCGATGCAGCGACTGCAAATCGGCTTTGGCCACCACCAGCCGGTCGGCCTCTAGCTGAATTTGGCGCTCGCCCTGCGGATCTACCGCTTGCCGCACGCTTTCAACTAGATCATTCAGCACAACGGGCTTTAGATCAACCCTCTCGCCGCCATAGCTGCGGCCTAAATCAAGCAGATCTTGCAGCAGTTCCACCATGCGATCCACTTCAGCCGCCGCCACTTCTAGCGCCTCTTTCTGGGCGGGCGTCAGGTTTTGGCCGCGTCGCAGCGTGCTGTTGAGATAGCCCTGCACCAGACAAAACGAGGTTCGCAGCTCGTGCGATAGGCTGTTGGTAAAGTCGCGCTGCTTTTCACCAGTTTCAGACAGGCGGGCGGAGAGCGAACTCATCACCTGCACCAGCCCTGCTACTTCTCTGGGCACTTCCAGAGAAATAGGGGCTTGCGGCCTGTGGGTTGCCCCATGAGTTGCCTGCGCCTGCGCCAGCTGATTCATCCGCCGCAGCGGGCTGAGCACTTGGCGAATATACATCGCCATCAGTGCCGCAATTGGCAGCAGCGCTAGCACCGTGCCAAATAAGAGCTGATTCACCAGAGTTGAAAGCACGCCGTAGTCATGCGTGATATCGCGAGCTAAATAGAGTTCGCCTACCGGACGCCCTGCCGGCTGGAGCAACTGCTGCGTACAGACGAGCTGCCGCCCGTTGATTAGCTGAACGGCAGCGCTGGCAGTTCCAGGCGCTGTTTTGGCCGCTATCTTTTGAACCATTTTTCGAGCGATTTCGTCGGCCATCCGCACGCCCGATTGGTCAGGCATGTCATCCGCCACGTCATCCGACATGGCATCCGCCATGACCGCAGCTTGGCTAGAAAGACTCTGATGGTCAGGACTAATGGGTCTACCTGCATGAACCAGCGTCCCGTCAGGCTGCTCCACAGCTACCCAGAGATTGGGGGTCGCCCATTGGTCAATGATGCTCTGCCACTGGGTTGGGCGGCTAGTGGTAAGCTGACGCTCAAGATGCTCGGCGACCTGCTGGATCTCTCGCTGATGATCAACTACCAGCATTTTTCGCATTTGCCAAGTCGTCCAGCTGCCGATGCTGCCAATGCTCAACAGCGCAATCGTGGTAATGCCTGCGGTCAGCCGCAGCTGTAGTGAGTTATGACCAATCGGCTTGAGTGTTTTCCAAGCCTTGCGCTTAATCTGCATGGAACATCGTTTGACCCAAGAGTTGATCAACGGAGAGATCGTCAATCGTCAGATGATCAATCCCTGCTTCTACTCTGTAGTGTAGCTGAGCCGCCCTGAGCGTAGATGATTTTTCCCTGAGTGCTGGCTCAAAAGCTGCTGAGTCTTGAGGGCGCAGCCAGCTCAACGAGTCTGGTTAAGATACCACCCGCGTTGCAGAATCTGCTGCTCGCTAGAATACCTGGGCGCATTCAGCCGCCCGCAGCCAAACCAACTGCTGCTGCTGCAAGGCGCGAATGCCATCTAGCGTCAAGCTGATCTGTGGCAAAATCTCCGCGATCGGTTGGGTTGAGTTGCCGTCACAGGCTTTGAGAAACTGCCATTCGGGGTCGCTCAAATGCACTACCTGATAGTCGGCGTTAAACAATGTCTGGCTGTCCCAACCCTCCATGCAAAGACTGCGCGTGGGAATGGCCTGGAGCAGCTCGGCGTCGGCAGTCCAGTCAGCGCGAGTAAACGGCGGACGCGCCAGGAAAAACTCGTAGTGGGCAATCGCTTCTGGGTCGAGTAGTTCAACCAAGCGATAGCGCTGGCGGTCGCTGAGGCTGGCGGCGCGCTCTAGCAAGTCAGGCGCTTTGACGAGCAGGCGCTCTAGCTGCCAGGTTTTGGGGTTGGAAAAGCCAACAAATTCCAGTCCTGATGCGTCAATTAATTCAAATAGCGTTTCGATATTATAGTCAATCTCCTGCGGATGCACATACATATCCGCAAAGCATTCGTCGCGATGGTTCTCAATTGACCAGCGCTCTTGTTCACGCTTGACTAATCGATTAGTTTCTGGCAAGGCCGCAAAAATCTTCCGCCCCACTGCCACGCCATCCCGATAGTCGCCGCGTTGCTCGCCCTGAAGCAAGCCAATTGCCTGCTGCATCAGCTTCACCTCCCAGCGCCCCAGCTCGCCATAGACAAAAATATGCATGATGCCGCCCGGAGCCAGCTTTTGTGCCAGCGCCTGAATGCCGCGAATTGGGTCGGGCGTATGGTGCAGCACGCCAACGCAGTTGATTAAGTCAAACTCGCCGGGGATCTGGGCGGCATCAAACAGGCTGAGCTGCTGAAACTGTACGCGCTCTGCCCCCGATCGCCGACAGCGTTCTTCTGCCACTGCCAGCGTTCCAGCGCTCAGATCAATCCCCACGACCTCGGCTGCGGGGTTGAGATGCACCAGATATTCTGTGCCCACGCCGGAGCCGCAGCCTGCATCTAAAATCCGAATGTTGTTGCGCTTCGGCAGGCAATTGGCGCAAAAGCTGTAGGCGGCCTGCCAGTTCCAGCGCCAGTTATATCCGGGTGGCGGCTCGTCAAGCAGCGGCTCTGGCGGGAAGGGATAGATGTCATAAAGTTTGGCAACTGCGTCGCTAATGGCCTGGTCGGACATGATGAGAAATGGGGTTTGAGTCTGACATCAGAAAGCTGATGATGAGCATTGCCCGATTCAGCCTCTGTTCAGCACTATCTCACAAAACCAGCCCTAAATTTTGGTGCGATGATCTAGATTGGCGCGGTCTGAATCCGATTAATCTGCGATAAACTAACGGCGATTCTGCTCAATCTTCGGGAAAAAGCCATATGCAAAAATCTACCCTGAATCTGTTAGGCTGCGCCAGCTTTAGCGCAATTCTGTGGGCTAGCACTGCTGCCCAGGCCGAGCTAGCGACAGCCGATAGCCCATCAAATATTGCCACCAAGCCCGCCTATTCTGGATATGTTGAATTCTCGATGAGTGAACCGACTCAAGCTGGCTGTAGCTGTCAAGAGTTGCAGCTTGATCCGGGCAGCGATACCGTTGGCGACTCAGCGATTGATCAGTATGGCTGCGACTGTGCAGGCTGTCGAAATTTGGCCATGCAGATGATGCAGAACGGATCGCGGTAAGTAGTTCAAACTAAAGGCGTATCGAAACACCAGAAAGCCTTAGCAGCTCAGCCCCTGCTGGAAGGTTTTGATCGCATCGACATGATTCACCATTGTGGCGCAGCGCAAGAGCAAATCTAGGTCAAGGTGCGGCAGGGCGGCGCTGGTGGCCAGCTTTTCGTATTGTAGGGCGCTGCCTTCACCCCGCAAATGGTAAATTTCTAGCGCTCCGTCTTCCCAAAACCAAACTTCCGAGATCTTCAGCCGCCGGTATGCCTCTAGCTTGTCGATCCCGCCACTGCTAAACACCACTTCAATCACCAGATCGGGGCGGGAGCGACCAGGAGCCAACTTGTAGGATTCATCGGCTTCTCGTTTTACCTTACCAGACTCACTTTCCAAGGTCATTGAACCCATCGGCGTGAAGTCAAATCCTGCCATCAGCAGGTAAAGCTCGACCAGGGTTGCGAGTCGTTTCTTAACAGTTTCGTGGGGTTCACCCGGCATTTTACGAATCTCCAAGGTGCTCTCTAAAAAAGAGAGTCGATAGCCGGGACGATCGAGCAGTTGTTCAACCGCCTTGAACTCGCGCCAAGTCATGCCCTTGAACAAGAGCGGTTCTGGCTTCTGGAGCTGAATCAAGCTGGCGATTGTCATCGGATACAGAGTGGCAGATTCGTGGCTGAGAGCTTACCTTAATGCTATAGCAAGTCTGGTTGGTTTTTGGGATGGCGCAGTCTAGCCACATGCTTGCCCAAACCCTCAACCAGCTATTTCAAGGCTGAAATCTGAGGAGAAACCCTGCTTGACTGACAAAATTAAGCAGTAATTCTCATGCTCCCTCCTGACATCCTTTTGCAAGCTTTTGTCCCGTACTAAGAGCCTATCCGGAAACCCAGAATTTGTGAGATACTGATAGGGAGCGAGTTTTGGAGCCAGAGAGCTGATGTCCTTCACAGAAATAGACCCCAAATACCTCCTGCCCGATGAAGTCTGG
>CASBQH010000121.1 GCA_949127695.1 Synechococcales cyanobacterium PMM_0073 | reverse complement strand
TGCTGGGTATCGACCGAAAAAATCACGTTATCGACTCCGACTTTGAAGTCGGCTAGGCTTGCTGAGGCAGGCAATTTTCTGCGTGGCATTCGTATAAATGCTCCCGATGAATGTAAGCTTCGATCGGCGGGGTGACAATTTCGGGATCAGCTTCCCTCCGATAGGCGGTAGAAGAAACTGCCGGAACCTCTAGGTCGGCCACCGTTAGGTTTGCGCCAACCTGCCGCAATGATGCCAGATCTGACTCGGTGATCGCATAGCCCGGTCGCGGCACGATCAATAACTTTACCTGCTGTAGCAGCTCCTCGACTTGATACCAGCGGGGCAGCTGCGTCACCAAATCTGCGCCGATGGTGAGCGTGAAGTCGGCATTTGGCCAGTATTGCCGTGCCTGCTCCACGGTGACGAGTGCTCTGGGCGAGCTGAGCTGCTGCATCAGCCGCAGGTTTTGGCGGGGCGGATAGATTTCTTCAATTAAGAGTTGCAGCATCGTGGCGCGATGGGCGAGCGAGGTTTGGTGCTGCTTAAACGGATTGTCTGAAGCCCAGACGGCCACTTGGTCAAAATGCTCAGCCAGCCAAACCAAAATGGCCTGATGTCCGGCGGTTGGCGGGTCGGCGCTAGTGCCAAAAAGAGCGATAGAAGGCATGGCGGGGGTGAGTTGGGGTGGGCTAGAGTGCGGGAACGAGCCGCTGGGTCTGCCGGGTGAGGCTTTGCAGCGCGGGCGAGAGTTCGGCAACCAGCGGAGTCGGTTGGTCAAGCTGGCGGCAGGCGGCGGGGAGTTGGATGACGGCGCTGCGACAGCGCTCGGCAATGCTGGCTAAATCTTCGTCGGGCTGAAGCCGGTTGCCCTGCTGCATCATCAGCCGCAGCAGCGGTTTGCCGTCGGTGGTGTCGTCCATTAGCCCCAGCCGATCATGCAGGGTTTCGCCGCTGCCCTGCCGGAAAATCTGCTTGCGACCTGGATAGGTGAGCTTATCGCGGGACTCTTTCATCACCGGGATGCCGTCAATTTCGACCAGCTTATAGACGCCGTTGACGGGCGCACCTGTCACCAGCTTTGTGCCCAGCCCGTAGGCATCAATCAAGGCTCCAGCCTGCCGCAGCCGCTGGATCTCAAATTCGTCGAGATCGCCGCTGGCCACAATCTGCACATCTGGCAACAGCTGGCGGATCTGCTGCGACTGGCTGACCAAATCACCCGAATCGAGCCGCACGGCGTTCAGCGGCATGTCCTCAGTCGCTCGCCGCTTGGCCAACTGCTTTGCCGCCGCAATCGAATCGTAGGTGTCGATCAAGAGCGGAGCCGCTGGGAAATAGCGGTGGAAGGCGCGAAACGCCTGTTCCTCGTCGCCTTCTAGCGCGGAAAGCGCCATCACCAGCGCATGCGCCATTGTGCCGCTGGGCTTTTGACCCAGCTTCAGCGCCGCCAGCACGTTGGAGGTGGCGTTCATCCCGGCGGCTAAAGCGGCTCTTGCGGCCCAGAGTGAAGCCTGCGGGCTGAAGGCGCGACGAGTGCCAAATTCCAGCAGCGTTGCTTCGTCACCTGCCGCATCGCGCATCCGAGCAGACTTAGTGGCAATTAAGCTTTGGTAGTTGAGCGCGTTGAGCAGGTAGGTTTCGACCAGCTGAGCCTGCCAGAGTGGCGCTTCGACGCGCAGCAGCGGCTCATTGGCAAACAGGATTGTGCCTTCGGGAACCGCCCAAAGATCGCCAGTAAATTTAGCCCCAGCCAGCAGATCCCAAAATTCGGCGGGCGCATGGTCAAAAATGCCAGTGGCTTGCAGTGCGGCAATCTGCTCGGCGCTGAAGCGAAACTGCTCTAGATATTCCAGCGCCTGCGCCAGCCCCATCGCCACCAGATAGCCAAACGGGTCAGGCAACCGCCGCGCAAACAGCTCGAAGCTGGCCGGACGCTGCGCGACTCCTTCGCCGACATAGCAGGCGGTCATCGTCAGCTGATACAGATCGGTGAGTAAACTATAGTCTTGCGGAGCGAGCAGAAGCGCCGAATCTCGCATAGTTTCTCTTGCGCCAGGGCAAGCGATGTAGAATTGTTTTGATTATAGTGAGAATAACCAAAATTTGCCAAGGCTATATGAACGCAAGTTGGTCAGTCGCCTGAAATCATCCCCGAATGCAGTCAGCCTGGGCAAATTCTCTGATGTTTGACCGTACATAACCGCTTCTCTATGACTGTATGCTTTAGCAAAGTATTATTGAAAACTACTAAAATCCGACTCCCTCATCCGTCTAATTGATCGCCGGAGCAGTACAGGGCATCGCGTTGGGGCGCTCCAGCAGCTCGTCGAGTGAGAAGCAGACGAAGGGGTTTTCGGGCACGGGGGGGTGGCCAGCAGCGATCCAAAACAGCTTGCGCTCCGGATCGAAGGTGACTTGGCGCATCGAGCCATTGCCGCCCGGACTGGCGTCGTCGTCATAGAGCGTCAGGGGGCTGACCTCTTGAGTATAGGGATTGGTGCGGTCGCGCAGGATTCTGACCATTGTGGTTGGATCGATCTGGCCATATTGCGAATCTGCGCCGCCCGGTTCGAGCAATTGCTGAAAGCGATCGAAGCGTGTCAGGCTGGATGCTTCGCTGGGCTGCTCGTCACGGCCTTTGAGTTCGGCTGAGGTGAAGTGATTGGTCATGAAGACGAGGCCGTTTTCGTCGAGTTCGCGCAGGGCAAAGGTATCGCCCAACAGCTCATAGACGCCTGCCCGCTTGGCCTTGCCGTCGCCCACCAAAATCAGATTGGCGCGCATCCGGGGATTGGCCTCAAAGATGGCGGTGGCTTCATCTAGGCTGCGGGCGCGTCGCATGATTTCGCCCATGAGCAGCACGTTGCTACCGCCCTCTTCTAGGTTCAGGTCATCTAGACTGTTGGGGTGAGCGGTATCGAGCGCAATTGATAGCCCCGCGTCATTGAGGCCAGCATTTGGCCAGATCATTCCTGGTACACCAATAAACACATGCGGAATGCCGTCATTCGGCTGGCGCACAAACACAGTCGAGTTTTCGATCCAGTATTGAATTGGCTTGCGGTCATTGTCGAGCGTGCCGCCGTGATAGAGGCGACCGTCTGCGGTGGCGGCTCCGGCGGCGGCAAACTGGGCGCAGCCGTCGTTAAACATCAGCACAGGCACGGTATAGAGAAACAGCTCTTGCAGCACGTCACCAAAAGCCAGCGCCATGCAGCTGTCGTAGGTCATACCCAGATCGGCGGTTGCTGCTGATAGCCCGCGACATTCTTCGGCAATTTCTGGCGAGGAGCGGCGCTCGGCCAGTCGGCCTAGCCCCAAACCGCGTCCGGCAATATCCAGCGAATTGATAATTTTCTCGCCCATTGAGGCAATTTCGTTATGCAGCAGCGTTCCATGCTGAAATCCCATCTCGTAGGGCGTTCCTTGCAGCCAAACCACTTTGATATTGTCCTAGTCGGCGCGGTGTGAAGGCACGGGCTGAAATCTGCCCCCCACCGGCAAAGCAACAGGCTGGGCTTTGAGTGCTCCGCTGGCGCTGACGATGATCAGACAGGAGCAGAGCAGCAGGCTGGCAAATTTTAGCCGCAGAGGCGCTAATTTTTGGAGCAGAGACTGACTATTCAAGCGCACCATCCTTAGGAATATGCAGGCTCAGAGTAAGCCCAGACAATTCTTGCTTGAGCTTGAACCAGGCGCAATCTGATCAAACCGCTCTTTATATAGTCTATCTGGAATATGCGCCTTCACATGGGATATGGGTAAAACCTGAAAAATAGATGTACTTTACGATACAAAATTGATTTTTTCATCAAATCAACGTTTTTAAATTACCTAGGCTTTAGCAAAATTCTTTTTTTTCTAACCTGTGGAGGCTCAGCCCCCTCCGTATGATCAAGCAGAACAGGGACAGACTGCTTGGTTAGTCGATGCATCTATTCCAACGAACAATAAATCGGCTCAGCAATTTTGCGTGAGCGGCAAATAAACCAAATGGTAAACAAACTGTGCTTCTACTTGCAACTGTGATTCAACAGACTAGGAAGCAGCAGTGAATCTATTGTGAGCATGGTGTAAATATCAATCGATGCAGCTGTTTGCCGCTGCATTGGTTCGGTTCGAGTACAGATCTGATATGTTTTCCTGTTGTTTTTCTTAGGAGTTCAAATCTCATGCCATTTCAACCTGGTAGTCCATTTTCGGTTAGTGCAGCCAATACCTTTACTAACACTCCATCTGATATTTCTACTGCTGCCAATGGCGCGTTTGTTGCAACCTGGACAGCCAATGGCAATGCCTATGCGCGTCGGTTTAGCGCCAATGGCACAGCGCTGGATTCAGCTGATATTCTAGTGGGCACAGCCGATGCTGCGGCTGTATCTATTGCCGCAGACGGTAGCTTTGTCGTGGCTTACAGATCGGGCGCTGATGCCTTTGTGCAACGGTATAGCGCAGCAGGCGCGGCTGTAGGCATTTCAGAAGTGGGTTCGCCTGCCGGTGATCCGGTTGGCGCTCCAACTGGTCAAGGCGGAGCCGCAATTGATGTGGCGGCCTATGACAACGGCGCTTTTGTGGTAGTCACCCAGTATCTCGTCGGCCTTGAGGAATTCATCAGGCTTCAGTCTTTCAGCGCTGATGGAACGGCCACTGGCAGCGCTACTATCGGCGAAGCTGTCCCAGGCACTTCCTACAACTTCAATCCCACCATTGATGTGGTTCCGGTCGCTAATGGCAGCACAGTTCCTTCGGTGGTCTTGAGCTGGCGCGGTGGAATTAATGGGAGCGACGATATTTTCTTCGCCCGGTTTGACAGCAGTTTGACTCAGCTCGGCAATATCGAAAACCTGACCAATGAGGCCGGTAATCAGACTGCTCCTGCTGTGGCGGTTGATGCCAACGGCAATGCTGTAGTGGTTTGGGAAGGCGCTACTAATGGCCGCGACATTTACTTTAAAAAGATTGCTGCTGATGGCACAGTTTCGACTGAGCAAACGGTGGCTGAGCTGCCTGGGGATCAAACCCGGCCTAAAGTATCGGCTGCTGACGACGGTCGATTCGTGATTACCTACCAAGATGGCACAACCTTCTATCAGACCTACCTGGCAACCGGAGCCACAGATTCGGTATCGGGTGATCTGCCTGTCCAGGATGCCTCAGTGGCAATCAACGGCCCTGGCACTCAGTTTTTGATCACGGGTGCAGCAGGTACTGATTCGCCGCAAGGCCAAGCATTTACCCTCCCTGCCCCAACCATTCAGTTTTCTGCCGCTGCCTACGAGACCACTGAAGGTGCTGTGGCAGCGATTGTATTCACTCGCACAGGTGAAACGGTTGCTTCTTCTCAAATCCAGCTCAGCATTACGGGTGGCACGGCTACTGCTGTCACGGACTATGTCAATACTGGCTTTCCGCTGACCATCAGCTTTGCTGCCGGCGAAACGAGTAAGACGGTAAATCTGGCGACGATTCAGGATGCGCTGGTAGAAGGCACAGAAACGATCACGCTGAGCGCGGCAGGACTCACGAATGCGACGATCGGCACTGCTGGAACTGCGACGATCAACATCCTAGATGACGATATCGTGACGCCAACTCCTGGCGTGACGCCGACTCCTGGCATAACGCCAACTCCTGGCATAACGCCAACTCCTGGCATAACGCCGACTCCTGGCGTGACGCCAACGCCCAGCAGCCCGTTTATTGGCGGTAGCGGCAATGATAGGCTAGTGGGGAATCGCAAAGGCAACGTCATGGTTGGAAACGACGGTGACGACTTGCTCTTGGGGCGCGGCGGGCGTGACAACCTGACGGGTGGTGCAGGGGATGACAAATTCGTGTTTGATATTGGTCGGCGCTATAAGCAGAAAGTGATGGGCACTTCGGTGATTACTGATTTCTGCAAAGGCGAAGACTTAATTGTGCTCGACCGCACGACCTTTACTGATCTCAAGGGTAAGCGTCTGAAGCGCTCTGATTTTGACTCGGTGAAGAATCGGCGTGAGGCGAATCGTAGCGATTCGCTGTTTACCTACATTCGTAGCTCAGGTGCGCTGTTCTACAACGAAAACCAGGAGGCGTCTGGCTTTGGTAAGGGCGGCAAGTTTGCCGATTTAACCAACGGCTTGAATCTCAACGTCAAGAACTTCTCAGTGATCTCTTAAGCTAATTAAAGGGGTGCAGGAGATGAAAACCCTGCACTCCCTTCAAAGTAAGCTTTAGGCAAACCTAAATGCCCGCTGGAACCGCGCCTGTAATGTTGCCTAGAAGCTGAGAGATCAGGCCATTAATCACGCCAAGGACAATTGCGCCTAAGATGGCGCTAATGAAGCCGTTGCGTAGTCGGAATCCTTCGATTAGCTTGGCGGTTAAGCCAAAAATAATCACGCTGACTAGAAAAGAGAACAAGCCCAATGTCAGAAAATTGATTGGCGCACCGATAAAGCGCAGTATTGGTGCAAGAAAGCCGTTGAGTACGCCAAACACTAAGCCTGAAATTAACGCTTTGCCGGGACTGTCAATTTCGACGCCCAAAAATGGGATGTATGACATGATCAACAGGCTGATCGCCGTAATCACGGCTGCAATTAAAAACCCAACTATGCCACCCATTTTTACTTTTCCTTAACGTAAAAAGCTTTTCAACAACAGTAAATGATACAGTTGCGGCTCTGTCAACAAATTACTTGATCTTTTAACGTTTTGGGACAGATTTGCGCTCTGCAATTCCGCTGACTCTGAGTAGATCAGAAACGGTGGCGCAGTGGGCGGGAAGATCAAAGCTGGCAGGGCTGACGGGAGCCTGGTAGGTGAAATGGCGATAGCTGAGGCAGAATCTATCCCAGTCGGCCATCTGAATCCGAAATAGTTTGATGATGAGATTGGCGATCTGGATGGAGAGCGGTAGCCGAAAGAAGATGCGCTTGCCGAGATGGGCGCAGACTTGCTCGACGGCTTGATTTACGGTAATGGCTGGGTTGCCGAGGACAATTTCGTGACCGGGGCCGGGTTCGGGCGGGAATTCGATCAGGTGGAGTACAACCTGGGCGATGTCTTGGGCGTGGAGGAAGTGGAAGCTGGCGTCGGCTTTGAGGAAGCGGATGATATCGATCCAGCGGGTGACTTCTTTGATGCCGGCGGAGATGGCGGAGTAGGGTTTTTGGGAGTCGCCGCCGAAGACGAGGGTGGGGAATAGGGTAGTGATTTGAGGGGCGATCGCCAGTTTGGGTAACTGCTGGTGGCAGAGATATTTGGATTTGATGTAGTCGGTGCCGTAGGCTTCGGCTTCGGGCAGGGGTTGGTTTTGCGGGTTGAGGATGCTGGAGGTGGAGAAGTAAAGAACTTGCTCGCAGTTGATGGGATCGAGCAGGTTTAGCAGGCGGATGGTTTTGGTGATGTTGATGTCGTAGGTTTGGGTGCCTCCCCAAGCGGTGGCGGTGAGGATGGCGCAGTCGATGGTTTTGAGCAGGCGACCGACGCGCTCGATTTCTTGCATGTCGCCCTGGATGATGGTGATGCCGGGGCGGGCGTTGTAGTCAAATTGCAGCTTTTGGGGATCGCGGACGAAGAGGAATAGATCATGCTGGGTTTGCTGGATCAGCATATCTGTGATGTAGTGGCCGATGCAGCCACTTGCGCCAGTTATGAAGATCCGTTTGGGGAGCATGATGGGTTGGCGATTTGACAGGATGTGGGACTGTTATAGATGATTTTAGGGGAGTTGGGGGGATCTGGGAACCGAGCCGAAAGACTTGGGGGCAAGCGCCCCCAAGAAAGCCTCGGTTCTCAGCCCAGATCTCTCTCAACCAAGCAACACTTAAACCGCCGCCAACAGCCGATCCACCTGCTTCGCCGTCTCAAAGAAGTAAGC
>CASBQH010000120.1 GCA_949127695.1 Synechococcales cyanobacterium PMM_0073 | reverse complement strand
TCCAGAAGCTGCCTGGAGTCGCGCCATTGGCCAAGGCTGGGAGCAGCCGTATCGCGTCCGGTATGCCAGCAACATTGACGATGGGCCTTGGCACGGGATGCCGTTGGGCGGCTTTGGCGCAGGCTGCATCGGGCGTTCGCATCGGGGCGACTTTAACCTCTGGCATCTGGATGGCGGCGAACATTTCTACCGCAGTATTCCGACCTGTCAGTTTAGTGTTTTTGAACAGGTGAATGGCGCTGAGTCTCAGGCTTATGCGCTCTGCACCGAAGACACGCTATCGGCATGGTCAGCTTATCCCGGCGGCGGCGACTATCACGCGCTCTATCCGCGCAGCTGGTTTTGCTACCGCGATATCTTTCAGGCTGGCCTCACCTGCGAGCAGTTTTCGCCAATTTTGCCGCAGAACTACCGCGAAACCAGCTATCCGCTGGCGGTATTTCTCTGGACGGTGCAGAATCCGACTGACCAACCGTTAACGCTGAGTATCATGCTGTCCTGGCAAAATATGGCGGGCTGGTTTACCAATACCCTCAAGTCGCCGGAAGTGAAAGTCCGCGATGACGGTAGCCCGGTTTATGAGTATCAGCCCAATCTAAACAGCGCAGGCAACTCGAACCGCTGGGTGGAGGCAGGTTGCGTCATGGAGGGGCGACGCTCTAGCCCGGTGGCGGAAGGCGAGGGGCAGTGGGCGATTGTCACTGATCCTGGCCTAGAAACTTTCTACCATACGCGCTGGAACCCAGACGGCGACGGCGCGGATCTGTGGCAGAGCTTTGCCCAAGACGGCTCGCTGCCGAATATTGCCGACGAGACTGCGGCGGGCGCTGACGAGCAAATTGGCTCGGCGCTGGCGGTGCGGGTGCATCTGGCTCCGGGCGAAACGCAGCAGATTCCGTTTGTGTTGGCCTGGGATTTGCCCGTGACCGAATTTGCCGAGGGCGTGCAGTATTTCCGTCGCTACAGCGATTTTTTTGGCTGCACAGGCGATAACGCCCTGCAAATTGCCCAGACCGGACTGGCAGAATATGCTAACTGGCAGGCGCAGATTCAGCAGTGGCAGCAGCCGATTCTGGAGCGGGAAGAGTTGCCCAACTGGTTCAAAATGGCGCTGTTTAACGAGCTATACGATCTGTGCAGCGGCGGCAGCCTCTGGAGTGCGGCAACTGAGCGTGATCCGGTGGGGCAGTTTGCTATCCTAGAATGCCTCGACTACCGCTGGTACGAAAGCCTAGACGTGCGGCTTTACGGCTCGTTTGGGCTGCTGCATTTGTTCCCAGATCTCGACAAGGCGATCATGCGCGCCTTTGCCCGCGCCATCCCGACTGAAGACAGCCGCCAGCGGATGATTGGCTACTACTACACAATTGGCAAACCCAGTCCGCAGGCGCTCCGCAAGGCCAAAAACGCCACACCGCACGATTTGGGTGCGCCCAACGAGCATGTCTGGGAGAAAACCAACTACACCAGCTACCAAGACTGCAACCTCTGGAAAGATCTGGGCAGCGATTTTGTGCTGCTGGTCTACCGCGATTTTGTGATGACGGGCAGCAGTGATTTAGAATTTTTGGGTGACTGCTGGGCGGCAGTGGTGGCAGCGCTCGACTACCTCAAAGGCTTTGATCTCGACGGCGACGGCATCCCCGAAAACTCAGGCGCACCCGACCAAACCTTCGACGACTGGCGGCTTCAGGGCATTAGCGCTTACTGCGGCGGGCTGTGGATTGCGGCACTCGAAGCGGCGATTGCCATCGGGAAAGTTTTAGCAGAGCGAGTTGACTCGGCGGCGGCCATTGAGCAGTGGCAGGGCTGGCTGGCTCAGTCGCGGGCGGTCTATCACCCCACGCTCTGGAACGGCAGCTATTACCAACTCGACAGCGGCAGCGGCTCGGCGGTGGTGATGGCCGATCAGCTCTGCGGCCAGTTCTATGCGCGGCTGCTCGGCCTGCCGGACGTAGTGGCTGCTGAATATACCGAGTCGGCGCTGAAAACTATCTACGAAGCCTGCTTTTTGAGGTTCCACGACGGGCAGTTTGGCGCAGCAAATGGTCTGCTGCCAGATGGCTCACCGCTCAATCCCAAAGATACGCACCCGCTAGAAGTTTGGACAGGCATCAACTTTGGGCTAGCGGCCTTTTTGGTGCAAATGGGCATGAAGCCCGAAGCCATGCGAATCACCGAAGCTGTCGTGCGCCAAATCTACGACAACGGCCTGCAATTTCGCACGCCCGAAGCAATTACTGCTGCCGGAACCTTTCGCGCCAGCCACTATTTGCGGGCAATGGCGATTTGGGCGGTATTCCTAGAGCTAGAAAATTCTAGGCCATCGCGTATAGAGTAGAGTTGGCAAACTGGCAGGCTCTAGCAGGAACTGGGAAATGGCACGCGGAGATCAGATCTATGTAATGCGCCCGCTGATGAATATGGATGGCGTCTACGAACATCACGGGATTGATTGCGGTGACGGCACGGTGATTCATTACTATAAGGGCGGCGAGATTGCGACGGTAGCGCGCACCAGCTTTGAAACCTTTGCGCGGGGCAGCATTGTGCGGGTGAAGCCGCGTCCGGTTTCGTTTGTGCCAGATGTGGCAATTGAACGTGCTGAAAGTCGGCTGGGTGAGCAGCAGTACAATTTATTAACCAACAACTGCGAGCATTTTGCCTCCTGGTGCAAAACGGGCAACCCCACCAGCCAGCAGCTGGATGACTATGGCGTAGGGCTAGGCACAGTCAACCCGCTTGACTCGCGCCGCATGGTAAATACGGCCTCAGACAGCGGCAACCCGGTGGAGGCGATGGAGCTATTTGCCAAAGCCTTTGACAGCGCGGCGGCGGCGCGTGGGCAATTGCAAACCAAAATTAAGCAGGCGCAGTCGGAAATGGAGAGCTGGAATCGGGTGGCGCAGGAGGCGCTGCGGCGAAACCGCGAAGATCTGGCGCGGGGGGCGTTGGCGCGCAAGGTGAGAATCAAAAAAGATCTAGAGCAGTGGGAAGAGCAGCTGCGGCAGCTGAATTTGATGCAGGAAACGCTGGCGCAGAATTCGCTCAAGCTTCAGCAGAGAATGGCATTCAACGGGGCTAACTGAACTGAACCAGTATCCCAAGATGAATTAGTGCTACCCTTGACAACGTTATGTTAGCGGGCGAGCTGGGTCGGATATGTCGCAGGATTTGCTGAAATCTTTGGTCTGGATGGATTACCGACTGGCGGTGCTGTTTACCGTAATTCTGCCGCTGATTTTATTAATTTGGGCGTTCGCTCAGCGCTCTGAGGCGATTGAGCGACTGCTGATTATCTATTGGCGCGTCTCTAGCCTGCTGGCCATCACGGTTTATCTGATGATGGGCAACCTGCCGATTGCCTTCATGTCAGGCTTTTTGGCGCGAATTTTGATTCCAGTTGGCCTCTGGTTTTGGGTTGACCTAAACGAAGAAATCAACGAAATCTCCGGGCGTCCGCTCAAGCTCGGCTTCACGGCTTGGCGCTGGGCAGTCAGCGTTTACAGCCTATTGGGGGCATTGTTCAGCATTCCGTTCTTGCAATGTGCAATTTCTCAGGCTGCTTTTGCCACACCGTTTTGCCAAGTCTGGCAGGAGCCGCCGCTGGGGTTCAAGAACTGGATTCACGCAGGTTATAAGCCCGGTTTCTTAGGATTTTTAGGCATTGTCGGGCTGATTATTTACGTGCTTTATTTTGCCTATTTTGTGGTGTTTCGGCTAGGCAAGCAGGGGCGTTCGGCAGTGGAGCAGTAGAGCAGCCGCCGCATCTGCTTGCTAAATCCCGTGGCTTTTGCCAATCACCCAATGCCTGCGGAAAAACCGCGACAGGCTTGATTCTTCTAGCGATAGATAAATAGGCCGACCATGCGGACAGGTACGCGGATTGCGGGTGGCCTGCCATTGGTCAATCAGGTTCTGCATCTCGGTTGCGCTCAAGGGCTGACCGTTGCGAATGGCCGTGCGGCAGGCCGTCGCCACCAGTGCCGTCTCCAAATCGCCGCCCAGACTCAGCTCCAAAATGGCCTCAGCGCAGTCGAGCCGCTCAGCCAGCGCTGCCGGAGCCGATCTGGCCGCCCACTGCTGTTCCCCAAACGGCACCACCTCCAGCCCTAGCCGCAACAGCTGCGCCTGCTGCTTTTCAGAGAGTTGTCCCAAAATCAGCGGTGGCTCCAGCGGCAGCATCTGCCAGCGCTCAGAGAGCTGCTCATAGAGCACCCGCTCATGGGCAATATGCTGCTCAACGAGCCAGAGGCCACCCGGATGCTCCACCAAAATGTACATATCATGCACCTGAGCAGTTGCTTTGAGCGGAATCAGGGATACTGCCTGACTGGGTGCAACTTCACTGGGTGCAACTGTGCGACTGGTGCGATAAACGCCCTCAGCCTCAGCAACTTTAAGCAGCTGGTTTAAAGGCTGGCTATCTTCCAAACTCGACTGCAAGGCGTGATCCACAGCCTGCTTCACCTGCGCCTGCCAAATTTCTAAATGGCGCAAATACAGCTCGGTTTTGGCAGGGTGGCGGTTCCAGTCAATTTGATCAGGTGGAGCCTTCAGGTGCAGCAGGCAAACGGGAAACCGCTCGCGGGGCAAGGCGCGGCGTAGGCTAGAGAGCAATGTTTGCTCTAGCTCCGGCAGGCGCACCATTCTGCCGTTAACGGCAACTTTTACCCAGTCAGGGCGGTGGCGATGGCAGCGATCGGGTAAGC
The DNA here is from genome assembly GCA_949127695.1 of Synechococcales cyanobacterium PMM_0073. Lineage (GTDB taxonomy): Bacteria > Cyanobacteriota > Cyanobacteriia > Elainellales > Elainellaceae > Elainella. The sequence continues at coordinate 252 of CASBQH010000120.1, read as the reverse complement.
CCAGCGTTAAGGTGAGGGCGGCTGGGCGCGATTCTACACCCTGTTCTGCGCCGAACTCTGCGCCGAACTCTGCGCCGAACTCTGCGCCAAATCTCAGCGTCACCTCCTGCAAATCAGTTGGGGGTATACGCAGCAGCTGCGCCAGAATTGGCTGAGCGGTAGGACTCCCCCAGATCGAAAACCAGGGGCGGCCATTTTGCTCAACCTGCCAGGTCACTTGCGGATAGCAGAGCGCTAGATGCTGCACTGCCT
>CASBQH010000119.1 GCA_949127695.1 Synechococcales cyanobacterium PMM_0073 | reverse complement strand
GGCCAGCGCCGAGGAGCCGAAATCGGGCGGAATATCCTGCCAGCGGCCATTGCCCACCGCCCGAATCGCCTCTTTCAGCGAAACTTGCCCCGTGTAAAGCGCCCGCCCGACAATTGCGCCCGTGACGCCTGCTGGCTCCAAGCTCAGCAGCCCCAGCAGGTCGGTGACAGAGCTGACGCCGCCGGAGGCAATTACTGGAACGCTGACGGCCTCAGCTAGCTCGCGCAGCGCCTCTCGGTTGGGGCCTTGCAGCGTCCCGTCGCGATAAATATCGGTGTAGATGATCGCGGCTGCACCCAGCTCAGCCATCTGCTGCGCCAGCGGAATCGCCTCCACTTCTGAGGTTTCCAGCCAGCCGCGCGTCGCGACCTTGCCCGCCCGCGCATCAATCCCAATCACAATTTGGCCGGGGCATTCGCGGCAGAGCTGCTTTACTAAATCGGGCTGCTCCACGGCCACCGTGCCCAAAATCACCCGCTCAACGCCCAGCCCCAGCAGGTCAGCCACGCTCTCTCGATCGCGCAGACCGCCGCCCACCTGCACCGGTAGATCCACGGCTTGTCGAATCGCGGCGATGGCTGCCTGGTTCATCGGCTGTCCCGCTTTGGCTCCATCCAAATCTACCAAATGCAGCCGAGTCGCGCCCTGCTCTGCCCACTGCTGCGCCACAGCCACCGGATTTTCGTCAAACACTTCTGACTGAGCATAGTCACCCTGATACAGCCGCACACATCGGCCTGCCAACAGGTCAATTGCTGGAATCACATCCATTTATTCGTTCCTTTCATTTATGCCTGAGCCGCTGATTGGGCTGAGTTTCATTTCAGCATTCTAAAATCAATCTGCTGCGGCTGGGCAATTCGTCAATCCTTCCCCTAAGCTCAAAGAGAGCCGCTTGACTAATTCAGTATGCAAACCGTTTCCAGTCCAGAAGCCAACTCTACCCCAGCCGCAGAATCCGCCACCTATATGCTCGACATATCGGGGATGAAATGTGCGGGCTGTTCGCAGGCGGTGGAGCGACAGCTCTTGCAGCAGGGAGCAGTCGCGGCGGCGGTAAATTTGGTGACGGCCACAGCAATGGTGCAATGCCCGCCCGCCGCCGACCCGGAGCAGTTTGCCGCTCGCCTCACCGAAATCGGCTTTCCGACCGTGCTGCGCGGATCTGAAGCCAATCCTGCACCTGACCAGATTACGCCAGCAGAACAACAGCAGCGCGAAGCCCAGCGGCAAGTTCGGCAGGTGGCCATTGCCGCAAGTCTGCTGCTGTTTTCCACAGTAGGCCATCTCGATCAGGTGGGCTGGATTGCGGTGCCGGGACTGAGCAATATTTGGCTGCATTGGGGGCTGGCGACGCTGGCGCTGCTGCTGCCGGGGCGCTCCATCTTAGTCAGCGGCTGGCGCGGCTTGCGGCACAACATACCCAACATGGACAGTCTGGTGGGGCTGGGTGCAGTAACGGCCTACAGCACGAGTCTAGTGGCGCTATTGTTTCCCAATTTGGGCTGGGAGTGCTTTTTTGACGAGCCGGTGATGCTGATTGGGTTTATTCTGCTGGGTCGCGCCCTAGAGCAGCAGGCCAGAAGCCGAGCCACTCAGTCGTTTCAGGCTCTAGTTGCGCTTCAGCCCAGCATGGCGCGTCTGGTCAATTCTGTCGAGGCTGAAGCTGCCGTAGAGATTCCGGCCAGTCAGGTGCGGGTGGGCGAATGGCTGCGGGTTTTGCCCGGTGAAAAAATTCCGGTAGATGGCCAAATCGTGGCCGGACAGACCACCGTTAATGAGGCAATGCTAACCGGCGAAGCCATGCCGGTGCTGAAGCAAACTGGCGACTCGGTGACGGGCGGCAGCTTAAATCTCTCTGGACGAGCGACGATCCAGGCCACCCGCACCGGACAAGACACAACGCTGGCGCAGATTATCCAGCTGGTCGAAACGGCTCAGATCCGCAAAGCCCCCATTCAGGGACTAGCTGACCGGATTGCAGGCTACTTCACCTATGGCGTCATGACGCTGGCGCTGCTCACCTTTTTGTTCTGGTACTTAATCGGCCTACCGCTTTGGTCAGAAACTATTTTTGCGCATCTGCCGCTGACCGCGACGGGACATATGGCGCATCTGGGAGCAATGGCAATGGCGGCATCTCCTTCTCCACTGCTGCTCAGCCTGAAGCTGGCGATTGCGGTGCTGGTAATTGCCTGCCCTTGTGCGCTGGGTTTGGCGACACCGACGGCCATTTTGGTCGGGTCAAGCTTGGGCGCAGAGCGGGGGCTGCTGATTCGGGGCGGCGACGTGCTGGAGAAAGTGCATGAGCTGGATTTGGTGGCCTTTGACAAGACCGGCACACTCACCGCTGGACATCCCAGCCTTACAGACTGCATTTCACTCGATCCGGCTTGGTCAGAGGCAGAGTTGCTGCAAATTGCGGCCACGGTTGAAAGCGGCACCCAGCACCCGTTAGCTCGCGCCATTCAGCAGGCCACCGATGCACCGCTGCTCTCGGCCACAGATTTTCATACGGAGCCTGGACTGGGAATTGCGGCCACAGTCGCCGGAGATACAGTCGTAATCGGGACGCAAATCTGGCTAGAGCAGTCAATACCAGTGAGTGCAGCAGCTATCTTGCAGGCGCAGGATTTTGCCAAAGCAGGCAAAACGCCAATCTATCTGGGCGTTGCCGGAAAATTAGTCGGCTTAATGGCGGTACAAGACCAGATCCGAGCAGAGGCTGCGGCCACGGTTCAGCAGCTGCGCCAAATGGGGCTGCAACTGCGAATGCTGACTGGCGACCAGCCTGCGGTAGCGGCGGCAGTCGCGGCAGAAGTTGGCTTGAGCGGGGCAGAAGTGATAGCTGACCTGCGACCTGATCAAAAAGCTGCCTTCATTCAACAGCTTCAGGCGGAAGGAATGCAGGTAGCCATGATCGGCGATGGTATTAATGACGCTCCAGCGCTAGCACAAGCCGAAATCGGCATTACCCTCACCTCTGGCACGGCAGTCGCTATTGAGGCAGCTGATATTATTCTGATGCGCGATCAGCTGGGCGATCTGGTTTCAGCCATTCGGCTGAGCCAAGCGACATTCAACAAAATTCGCCAGAATCTGTTCTGGGCTTTTATTTACAACGCGCTGGGTTTACCCCTGGCCGCCGGGGCATTGCTGCCATTCGGAATCTTGCTTAGCCCTGCCGCAGCCGGAGCGCTGATGGCCTTTAGCTCGCTCAGCGTCGTGACCAATTCGCTATTGCTGCGGCGGATTCGGCTCTAATTCGCGATATTTACCAGAGAGCCGGAATGGGGGCTGCGGGTCTAGGCGCGCTGGGAGCTGGTTCAGCAGCGCCGGAGCGGCGAATCGGCGGAAACATGGGTGCTGCTTCGATTGCGTCTTCAGTGATTACCAATGGCGTGGTTAACACTGAACCTGTGTAGGGATTGGGTAGATCTGGCGTCCGTAAAATTGGGGCATTGGACACCTGCTGCTCTAATACCTCACGATAGAGATGATGCACGGCGCGACCATCTCGCGAAATTGCCTGCTCTGGAAAGCCTGGAATCCCTAAAATTAGCGAGAAGCTCTGCCAGATTTGCCGATTGTCGAAGTAGTTACCGCGTCGGCTGTAGTAAGCCCGGTTGAAAGCCTGTGGAATGGTGGGCAGAGGCTCCAAGTCAGCGTTGTCAATTTCTTCGTTGCGATACTGAGCAACTGTGACAGGCTCAGCTTGAGCCAATGCTGCCGAACTATTGCCCACCGTGCTCAGCGCAATTGCCATCCCAACTGCACCTAAACCAATGCCTAAACTGAGTTTGCTAGCCATGCTGTGACTCCTCGCGTCGTCTGAGTTGCTGTGATTACGAATATTCTCTCGTCAAATTAATCATAGAGTCTCCAGCCAAAATTGACAAAGCAATCTCATAAATCGGGGCTAAACTGCTTCGGCTCAGGCTAGCTCGCCCTAAAATAAATCAATCTCTAATCTTTTCTGTTCATGCAATTTTCCACTTCTGTCGTTCAAGCCGATCTGATCACCCTCCGTCAGGCTCTACTAGACCTGTTTTGTCAGACTGCTTACAAAGAAGGCAACTTTACGCTGTCATCTGGGCAGCAGAGTCCCTATTACATCAATGGCAAGCAGGTCACATTACATCCAGAAGGCGGAGCCGCTGTGGGGCGCTTGCTGCTGGCAAAGCTGCCTGCTGAAACTCAAGCAGTCGCAGGGCTAACGCTGGGTGCAGACCCAATGGTGACAGCCACGAGCGTAGTAGCGGTCTATGCTGGTCGGTCGATTGCGCCTTTAATTATTCGTAAAGAGGCCAAAGGGCACGGGACGCAAGCCTATATTGAAGGACTGACGTTAGCGCCTGATGCGCCAGTGGTGGTTTTGGAAGATGTGGTCACGACCGGGCAATCGGCGCTCAAGGCAGTGCAGCGACTGCAAGATGCAGGCTATCGAGTCACGCAGATCTTGGCACTCGTGGATCGACAGCAGGGAGGGGCAGAGCTATATGCCCAAAAAAATATGCCGTTTGAGACAATTTTTTCAATTCGTGAAATTCAGGCTCGCTGGGCTGAACTCAATGCTTAAAAGCCGCTTAAACAGGACAAACGGCTAAAATGGCTTATTTTGAATAGACCAGAGGACAAGCAATTCCCCGACTCCTTGGTAAGCCGATCTGCTGGCCTGTCAGTTTGGCTGATAGAACTTGCTCTAGGTTAGGCATCTCTTGCCGACAATGTGAGCAAAACCAGTAAATTGAACCCCGCCGAGCATGGCGCAGCAGCGGCTCCGAGCAGCAAGGGCATAGGTTATTAATTTTCATTGTCTTGTGATGTTGAGGTTTGTAAATGCTTGATTGAAAGGCGTCCTAATGGCTTGGTAAGACGCGACAATTTGCGAAAACGATTGGATCTCAACAGATATGAGTCGTTGCGAAGTAGATGGATCTATGAAGATTTCTGCTCTTTACTTTAGGATGCCAAAGTTGACAGAAAATTGCATCCGCACTGGTACTTACGTCGGAAGGTATAAACCAAAATTTAGATATTTCAAACTATTAACATTCAAACTGTTGACATGTAAACTGTTAATAGGCACCTGCTGAGAGTAGCTAGTTTTATACAAAAAAATTATTTTTGGAGCAGCCCCAGCCAAGCGCCTTCTAAACTCTATTCAGCTAGCGACATGGCCATGTCCACATGCAAAATATCCGCCTCATAAAACGGCTCTCCCTGTTCTATAAATCCCAGCTGTTGGTAAAAGCTGACAGTCTGAGCCTGAGCATGCAGCCGCGCTTCGAGAATGCCCTGCTCAGTCAAAAACCGTAGAGCCTGCTGCATCATGCTGCGACCCACGCCTTGGCCGCGATATTCGGCCAGTACAGCAACACGCTCAATTTTTGCGGCTTCGGGAGTCAGTAATCGCAGTCGAGCAGTCCCGATTGGCACAGAATTTGCACAAGCCAACAGATGAAAACTGCCTGGATCTAGGCCATCAAAATCGAGCGCTTCAGCTACCTGCTGCTCGACCTGAAAGACAGCTCGCCGGATCTGGCAAATTTCTACAGCAGATTGTTCAAACTCAACGATGCTGAAGCGCAGCGTCATAAAACTTCTATCAAATTTGGCTAGCCTTACAAGTCGTTAAAACCTGTTGGTCAATCTCACTGAGTTCGGCAATTCGGTGGTAGCCTTCTAAGCCGAGTGGAGCAGCGCTACCGCCAGCAGAAGCAGTAGGTTCACCTGCGGCCAAAGCCACTGAGTAAGGATGAGCCGTTTGCTCGTAGCTATCAATGACAGTCAGGGCTAGCTTTTCAGCCTGCAAGCTACCATGAAAACAATCGAAAGAGGAGCGGGGCATATAAAATCCGCCCACCACAGAGCCTGCCGTCACTTCAAAGACCAAATATTCTGAGCCAATGGTCTGGGGCTGAGCCGACTGACCATAAAGGTAAACGCCGTCTGCCATCTGGGCAGGTGTAACTGCCGGATCGGCTGCTGCTGAGCCTTGCGCCTTAGATCCTTCCGCCATGAGCGTGGCAAAACCGCCGATGAAAGTCAGGCTCACTAAGAAGCCCGCAAACTTTTGAGGTAGATGAGCAACACCAGAACGCTGAGCCGCTGATGCATTCTTAAAGAAGTTTTTCATTGCCATCCCCTGCTATCGTTAATTTCTACTTAAAACTCGCCGGTTAGCCCAAAAACAGTCAAAAAATTGCTTATTTGTATTTCACTATACTGGAGAGCCAGATCGCCCTTCTCAGTTTCAGCAAAAGACTTTACAGTAGCGCAATGTTTCGTTGTAATCTTTGAGCCGTCTAGCTTAGCGTTCCCACACCATCAGACAACTACAGCCTGATTCAGCCTAATTCCAGAAAAGTTTTCAAAAACTTCTGGAAGGTTCTGGGCAAGGCGCTCTGCCTGCGTTCAATACCCATAGCCTAGCAAGATCGCAGCAGGCAAACATCGTCCGATCGATTCATTCGAGTCGCCCATTCAGGTTAGGCGTTGGCTGACAAATTTACGCTTCGCCTCACAGCTATCTATAGCCGCTGCGACTTGCCAGATATGCAGCTTTTTGCAATGGCAAAGCTGGGTGCAGAAATTACCTACACCCAGCTTTTGCTTTAACGCAGTCTAAATCGCTCTAGCTCGCCAGATATCCTCGCACAGTGGCTTTGCGACGGCGTAGATGATCCAGCGCCTGCCGCTCTAGCTGTCGGACTCGCTCGCGGCTGATGTTCATCCGCTGCCCCACTTTGGCGAGAGACAGCTCATGGCCATCCTGAAGTCCAAAGCGCAGGATAATTACCTCCCGCTGCTGAGGCGTTAGCTCGGAGAGCATCCCTTCCAAGTCGCGACGCAAGGATTCCTGCGTGGCGTAGTTTTCAGGTGAGGCGCTTTCACTTTCGTCTTCGAGCAGATCTCGTAGCTCAGTATCCTGGTTATCGCCCACGCGCAGATCCAGCGAGACGGGCTGACGCGCCATCATCAAAAACTCGCGAATTTCGCTGGTTTCGAGTTCTAGCACCTCGGCAATTTCGGCTGGGTTGGGGCTACGACCTAGCGTTTGCGTCAGCTCACGCTGCACCTTTTTAATTTTGTTCAGCTTCTCAGTAATATGAATAGGCAATCGAATGGTGCGCGCCTGCTGGGCGATTGCTCGCGTAATCGCCTGCCGAATCCACCAGTAGGCATAGGTCGAGAACTTATAACCCCGCATTGGGTCAAATTTCTCGACGCCGCGCTCCAAGCCCAGCGTGCCCTCCTGGATTAGATCTAGAAACTCTAGGTTGCGCTTCTGGTACTTTTTGGCAATCGCCACCACTAGCCGCAGATTGGCCTCCACCATTTTCTGCTTGGCGCGTTGCCCCAGGCGCAGAATTTTTTCTAGCTCTGCTTCACTCAGCTGAGCCGCTTCTGCCCACTCGGCCTGAGTTGGGCTACGATCAAGGCTATCGGCTAACTTTTGCTTAACCTCAAGCAGCGGCATCATCTGCTGCACCTGCTTGCCGTAAATAATTTCTTGTTCATGCGTCAGCAGCGGCACGCGCCCAATTTCGTGCAGATAGGTACGCACCATATCGACCGTGAAAAGCGGCTTGGTGGCTTTGGTTTTGCTAGCTTTGGATTGAGCTTTGGGGGTTGACATGAGGATATACGAACTCCTTCGGACAGGGCTAAAAACAATACGAAACAAACGGACGGCTCTCTGAGAATGAATGAAGCGCCACCAAAGCGGTGAGGACAGGTCTAGAAGCAATGCTGCTGAAGCGGATGCCTGTAAAACGGAATGGAAGAATGGGTCAGCTGCTTTGGCTATTGCTCTGACAGAATCATTCAGAGCATGAATGCCTGCTCAATTTGTAACAATGCGCTGAAATACTTAGCCTGCACTTGCAGCGCAATCAATAAGACGTAATCGTTATGAGTTTATCTATCCATAATTGTAATACAACTTTAAGCTCCCGTAAAGTGGAATGAATTCATCCGATCGGATGAACTTGCCGGATGTGGTTCAATTTTTCTGCTGACTGTATTGAAACTAGAAATAATTGAGACTGAGCAGAACCAGTTCCTTCCGTGATCAAACGGTGAAGATTTTAGATGTCTTTATCATGCCGCCTCTACTTAAACTAGAGGTACGGGAAACTGAGACGGATAACCGAACTGTTTTGAGCCAGCAAGCTGGAACCTAAAGTCCCAGGTCGGCTCTGGCCGCTTCAGCCGCCAGTAGCACTGTCTCGGTGGACAGCTCTTCCCAGGGCGTATCGCCCACTTCGGCGTAGAAGCTTTCGTCGTAGGCACGGGTGCGAATCACCACCGGCATCGGCACGGCATGACCCAAAATTAGCGCCTGCTGCTTCGAGTCGAGCTTAGCCAGCACCGAGCGCAGCGCCTGCCCGCCAGAGACGCCGGTAAAAATTGCCTCAATGTCTTTTTCGTCGTTCAGCAGCGCCGTAATCCGCGTGCCCACCTGCGACATCACCTCGTTGTCGATCCCCGAAGGCCGCTGATCGACCACCAGCAGCGTCACGAAGTATTTCCGCATCTCGCGGGCGATTGTGCCAAAAATCGTCTGGCGCACGGTGGCTGCATCCAGAAAGCGATGGGCTTCTTCGATCGTGATCACCAGCGGCTGCGGTCGGTCGCTGGGGTTTTTGGTCTGCAAGAAGCGCTCGGCCTTATGCACATAGCTGGCGTGAATCCGGCGGGCAATAATATTGGTGGCCAGCATATAGGAAAGCATATTCGACTGCGAGCCGAACTCGACTACTACATGCTTGCCCGCTTCCAGTGACTCTAGCACTTGCGCCACGTAGTTTTTGGGGCAGGTTGGGCGCAGATACTTCAGGTCATCGAGCCGAGTCAGCTTGCGCTGGAGCGCCATAATCGAAGACTTGCTGCCCATCTTGACTTCGCAGAATTCCTGAATTTCCTCGTTGCTCATCGACAGCAGCCGCGAAATCCAGGCTTTGCCAAACTCGTTACGCAGAATGATCGCGTTTTCCAGGCTGGCTTCAGAGAGGTTCAGCTCGCCCCGCACCAGCATCAAGTCTTCAACTTCGATCTGGTCGTAGCTGATATACAGCTCTTGGGCATCCCGGACGCCGCGCCGCTGGGTTGAGGCTGGGTCAAGCGTATAGATCTGCACCTGATTGGGGAAGAGCTGCCGCAGCCCTTTAACGGTGCTGAACTGCTTGCCTTCGCGGGTGGCTTCCCAGCCATATTCGGAATGCATGTCAAAAATTAGATTCACTGCCGCCCGTCGCCGGATGATCCCCGACAGCAGCAGCCGCGTCAGAAACGACTTGCCCGTGCCCGACTTGCCAAACACGCCGTTGCTACGCTCGACAAACCGATCGAGATCCAAACAGATTGGCACATCCATATCAATCGGCTGACCAATCGCAAAGTTGCGGCGATGCGGATCGTCCTCCCAGCCAAACACGGCTCGAAAGTCACGCTCGGCGGCATCATAAACCTGGCTGAAATGGCTGGGGATGGTCTTGACAGGAGAAAGCTCGACGGCGTTGGTATTCGCTTCGTAAGAGGCTAGCCCTGAGTCAGACTTTTTGCGCTTGCCTGATTTGGCGGGCGAGGCAGGCTCAGACTGCTCTGTGGGCGTAAACATCAGCATTGGCGATAGATTCACCGTGCCGAAGGTGCCCGTTCCGGCCAGCACATCTTGCAGAAAGCTGTTGCTGGGCTCAGGCGGGTTAGCCAAAATCCGCTGGCTGGAAGTGCCCAGCGCCACATCAGTCAGCATACAGAAAAAGCGCGACCGCACGCCCTGCACCACCAAAAACTTGCCGACCCGCATATCTTCCACCAGCACGTTGGCATGAAGCCGTACTTCTAAGCCTTGGCTGAGCGAGCCTTGAATCACAGAACCGAGGGGCTTTTCTAAATTCATTGTGAAAGCGATCAGGATGGCGACGAGACGAGTTTGAGAACAGAATGGCTCACAGGTGAAGCGGCGTTATTGGCAGAAAGCCTAGGCTGGGATAATACGAACGTATCAACAGCCTATACTAATCCCGCTTTTTCTACAAATTGAGCAAATTTATCTCGGTCTATTCTCGTCGCCAGCAATCGCTAGATCAAACAGGCTTCAACTGACTCTACTGGCCCTGCTGTCTCTACTGGCTCTACTGTCTCTGGGATCTGCTCAGGTTCTAGAGCGGCAAGCTGCTCTTCTAGCTTGCCGCGTACCTGATGGCGGAAGTTAAAGAAATGCTCGCCCAGCCCCAGCACCGTGAAATAGTCATAGAGCAGGCTGGGCTTTTGGCGCATTGCCCAGAGCTGCATCCAGAAGCGCCAGCGGGTTGAACGCAGCAATCCCTGCCGCCAGCAGATCGCCAAGAACAGCCGGATTTCTTTGTCGGTAATCGGATAGCGAATTGATGGGCGACGGTTGCCGATCATCTGAAAGTGATTGAAGGCGCGTTTTAGATAGGGCAGCGGCTCATAGAGATTCCAGAAGGCATCAATAAATTCGCGGGTGATTTCGGCAATTGGGCGCGTCGGCACAAAGTTCATGAGCGACAGCTGCGTGGTGAAATGTTCGCCCGCAATCACTTCTTCAATCAGCCGCCCTTCTTGCTGTAGCCGCGTCCACATCGCCGTATTGTGCAAGGCTCCCAGCATGGTCAAATGCGCCACCGGAATGCTCGTCGCCTCGACAAATGCCTGAATTCGCGCTCCGGCTCCAGTGCGCTCGCCGTCAAAGCCGAGAATGAACCCAGAGAGAATTTGCAGTCCCTGCTGATTAATTTTCTGGCAGGATTCAATCAGCGAATGCCGCATGTTTTGCTCCTTATGCGCCACGCCCAAGCTCTCGACATCTGGCGTTTCGATCCCCATAAACACCATCGTGAAGCCCGCCTGCACCATCAGCTCCATCAGCTCCTCGTCTTCAGCCAAATTTAGCGAGGCTTCGGTCATTAGCGTAAACGGGTAGCGATGCGCCTGCATCCAGGGAATTAGCTCACGCAGAAATAGCTTGGCGTTGCGGCTGTTGCCAATAAAGTTGTCGTCTACCAAAAAGATCGTCCGCCGCCAGCCTGTTTGATAGAGCGCATCTAGCTCGGCCAGCATTTGGGCTGGGTCTTTGGTGCGGGGCTTGCGGCCAAATAGGTTAATAATGTCGCAGAACTCGCACTGAAACGGACAGCCGCGCGAAAATTGCAGCGTCATTAACAGGTAGGCATCCAGATTCAGCAGGTCAAAGCGGGGAATTGGCGTGGTGGTGACATCAGGCTTCTCGGTGGCTCGAAAAGTACCCGTCGCGTCACCGCGCTCCAGCGCT
>CASBQH010000118.1 GCA_949127695.1 Synechococcales cyanobacterium PMM_0073 | reverse complement strand
CTTCGCGCCGGTCATCAAGAAATTCACCGGACTCATAGCCCGGTTTGGGGCTATTGATCGAGATCAGACTGGGGTAGAGATAGCTTCGAGCGGCTTGGGCGCAGGTGGCGAGCCATGTTTCTAGCTCTGCGGCGCTAATTGAGCCACCCCCTTTCTGCCGGTAGAGTTGGGCAATCGCCTCCCAAACCGCTGGTGCTGGCTTAGCCAACTGCCGCGATCCGGTAGCCTGCTGGGGTAGATACAGCGTTTTGAAGCAGCTCCAGGCTCGCAGATAGTGGGTTAGCTCGACCGTTCGCCCAGCTGTTTGGAGTGCCTCGACCAGTCGCTTCTGGCTGAGCTTTCGCAGTAGCGCCCAGTCGGTGCAAATATCCAGCTCTTGGCGCTGGCGCAGGCTTTCGCGGAGTATATTGCTCAGCGTGACGCTGGCATAGCTTTTGAAGCTGAAGCCCTGCTGAGCATCAAAGCCCTTCAGCAGTTTATCGACCTGAGCCATCGTGATTTGAAACAGATCGGCCAAGCTGTATTGCAAGCTGCTAAAGCTGCGGGCTGTCTTTTGTGCCACCCAGTAGCAGATTTCTTGCATGTAGGCAATCAGATGACTGCGGGCTGTGCGAGCGATTGGAGCGGTGCCAGTCTGCCAAACCTTGTGCCAGTAGAGCGTCCAGTAGCTCTCTGCAAGCTCAGCCGGAACCGCAGCTCCAGCCAGCGCCTGCTCCATGCTGCGGCGTAGATGCGGATCAACCGCCCAGCTTTGACAATCACCCTCAAATTCTAAAAATGTAGAAAATAGCTCGACGGGGCTGTGACGAGGACGCATGAGTTGTTATGAATAATTTAGTGACGAGTGAATTCAACGCTCGGAACTCGGTAAAGCGCGCTGAACAATCTGCAAATCTAAGTCACCCTGTAAAAACAGATTCAGCAACTTACAGGCTGGCTGCGGAAAATTATCGTTATTCCAAATAAATCTTTTTGTTTTCTTGATGGGCAATCGCTCAAACAGTACCCATCAGAGGACTAGACAAAAAGCTCAGCCGCATTGAGCCGCCAACATGCCGTTTTGCAAGAGCAATGTGGCGGCGTCAGCTGGAATTGCCGGCGAGAACAAAAATCCCTGCACATATTCACAGTTCAGGTCGCGCAGGCGCTTGAGCTGCTCTGCCGTTTCCACACCCTCGGCGATTACTTTCATATTCAAACTATGTGCTAAAACCACAATCGACTCGGTAATTTTTCGGCTTTCTTCGTTGTTGCAGAGTCGGCTGACAAATGAGCGATCAACCTTGAGATAATTGACCGGAAACCGATGCAAATAGCTCAGCGAAGAATAGCCCGTGCCAAAGTCATCTAAGCTGAGCTTGATGCCAGTTGCACTCAGCTGCTTGAGCCGATCGCCAGCAACTTCAATATTGGTAATCAGCGAGCTTTCGGTGACTTCTAGCTTCAAATGCTGCGGCTCCAGCCCAGTTTCGGCTAGCGTTTGGCTGATTTGATCAATAATGTTGGGCTGGAGCAGCTCGCGTCCCGACAGATTAACGCTGATATAGCGCAGGCTGTCTCTGGGAAACTGCGCTTTCCAACGCTGCATCTGCTCACAGGCTTCTAAGAGAATCCAGCGCCCTAGCGGCATAATTAGCCCAGTTTCTTCTGCAATTGGAATAAAATCAGCAGGCGAGATCCAGCCCTGGTTTGGATGATGCCAGCGTAACAGCGCCTCAAAGCCAATAATTTCGCAGGTTGTAGCCAACAGAATAGGCTGATAGTAAAGCTTTAGCTCGCTATGTTCAATTGCTAGTCTCAAATCTGTTTCTAGATGCAGCCGCTGCACGACCTGAGAATGCATCACGGTATCAAAAACTGAATAGCGTGATTTGCCTTCCGCCTTGGCGCGATACATGGCAATATCGGCATTTCTTAAAAAATCCTCTGCCTGTTTCCCATTACTGCTCAGCGCAATTCCAATGCTCGTATTTAAAAAAAGCTCGTAGCCATCTAAGTCAAAAGTTTGTGCCATCGCCCTCAATATGCGATCGGCCACCTGAGTCGCAGCTTCTAGATCAGAGATATCTCTAAGCAAAATTGTAAATTCGTCGCCGCCAAATCGCGCTAAAAACGCCTGCTCTGCCAAACAGACTTGCAGCCGTTGCGCCACTGCCTTGAGCAGATGATCACCTTGCTCATGCCCCAAACTATCATTGACAAGCTTAAACGAGTCAAGGTCAAGCAGAAACACCGCAAAATGCTGTCCCCATTGGGTTTGAGCCACAGCAGTCTCTAGCACCGCCATGAAGGCAGCCCGATTGGGTAGCCCCGTCAGCGCATCATGAAATGCTCCGTAGCGCAGTCGCTCTTGCACCTGCTTGCGCTCAGTAATATTTTGAAAGGCCGTGATTGCATAGGCAATTTCGCCCGCAGCATTATAGATTGGCATACCCGAAACCTCTAGCGGAATGCGCTGGTGGTTGGACTCTAGCTCTAGGTCATCGACCGTTGAAGCTTCGCCTTTGAGCGCTCGCAGAATGGGCAGTTTTTCGGGCGGATACTGCTGCTGCGTTCCGGCAATATAGGTTAAGTATTTAGCAGGATGATTTGAGGCAGAATGATTTGAGGCAGAATGATTTGAGGCAGAAGGCTCTGTCGCTGCGCTGCCTAGCAGTTCTCGCGCCAGCCGATTGGCATAGTAGCTTTGCCCCAACTGATCATGCACTGCGACCGCGACTGGCATTGCCTCTAGAAACTGCCGCAGCTGGGCTTCGCTCTGAGCTAGCGCGAGCTGCTGCGCCTGAAGCTGCTGCGCCTGCTCGTAGCTGCGGAGCGCCTCGCGCACGGTGAGCGCCAGATCAGTCTCGTCCCAGGGCTTGGCCACGTAGCGATAGAGGCTGGCTGCATTGACAATATTGACTACAGCCTCTAGCCGCGTCTGTCCGGTCAGCAAGATCTTGAGCGTTTGCGGATAGAGGCTGTGCAGCTGAATCAACAGCTGATCGCCAGTCATACCCGGCATGATCTGATCGCAGATAATCAGCGGGATATCAGACTGAGCTTGGCTTAATTCATCAAATAGCTCTAAGGCTTCTTCACCACTCTCGGCCAGCTCAACTCTATAAGAATCATCTAAAAAGCGCAGCAGCTGATCGCGCAGGCTGAGCAAGATGACACGCTGATCGTCTACGCAAATGATTACTTTTTTATTCATGAATTTGCTCCAATCCG
>CASBQH010000117.1 GCA_949127695.1 Synechococcales cyanobacterium PMM_0073 | reverse complement strand
GCGCAATTGGCATCAGTTCTAGTCCAGCAATGAGCGATAGCCCAATCAGCCTCGCCCAGTAGCGGGGTCGAGCGCGGCGCTGTTCTACTTGGCTGCCCATAGGGTTCCTCAGTGCTAATTTTCTACAGATGATTGTTATTTCTAATCCTAACTTCAAGTGCTTAAACTAAGCTCGACTTTACCCAATTTAGGCAGCGGAGCATAGTAAGTCAGACCACTGATCCAGCAATGCTTTTGGTATTTTTACCAGGTCGGTTGTTGCACTGGATATCTGAAAAATACGCATCTGCCAGAACTGCTGACGCACCCAGGCTAATGCCTCGATAAATGTGGGTGACTCTTTTCGAGACCAAGCCGATTGTGGCAGCGGACAATCGTTTTCCGATTTCAGTTTGTGACAGCGCTGTGAGGGGGCTAGGACTGTGAAAAAAGGCAGCGCCCAGACGCGGTTTGCCCAGGGAATTTCGACGAGCAACATCAGACTGAGCCAGCGCAGGCCACTCGTCTTTACAAAATGACTATCACTCGAACGAACTGGGTCACGATAAATACCTCTGGCGGCAATCTGCCTGCCCCAGCGCCGTTCATAGAGCTTTGCCCCGCCGTAGGCGTAAGTGTCGTCAATCGCCTCAATAACGCTTTCCTGATCTTGCTACCTTTTCTCCATCTTGAAAATGGATAAAGTCGAGCTTAGAGCCTGTCAGAGAAATAAGCCGATCTGCGGCTTAAACTCCTATTTGCGCTTAAACACAGCCAGCAGCCGATCTTTAGCTTGATTCACCGCTGCCCCAATTCCGGTTGGACTTAGACCGGGAGGCGGCGGCACGGCTAGCTGAATTTCGTCGTCTTTGAACTCTTTGAGCCGATAGCCATATTCCAGCTGTCCCTGGTTTTTCTTCAAGACCGGATAGATCCGCAGCGCTCCTTGCAGCAGATCCGCCTGGTTGGCAAAAATTGCCTGATCAATTTGGTTAGAGCGCTTCACCGCAATGACGCCAACCGGAAACCAGTTTTTCTTGCCCTGAACCCGAATATAAACCTCGTAGTCGGGCAGTCCGTCTGTTTGCATTCTTTCGTAGAGCTGAGACGCCTTAGCCCGCTGTGAGGAGCGCTTGGAGGGCTGAGGCTTGGGCGGAGTCTTGCCAAATCCGAGGTTCTTGGACATAGAAATCACTCAGTAAACTTAGTAAAAGTTTACAGCTTTTTAAGGAACCCCACCTATCAAACTCATGAACCAAACCGATCGCGCTCTGGATGGCTGTTAAAGTCCAGGATCGGCCCTTGAGGGACAATTTGAGTCGGATTCACCTTCGAGTGGCTGATGTAATAGTGGCGCTTGATATGGTCTAGATTGCAGGTGGCGGCAACGCCAGGAATTTGATAGATATCGCGCAGATAGCCCCAGAGATTTGGGTAGTCTACAATCCGGCGCAGATTGCATTTGAAATGGCCGTAATAGACTGCATCAAAGCGCAGCAGCGTCGTAAACAGGCAGAGATCGGCCTCGGTGAGCTGATTGCCGCAGAGATAGCGCTGCTGGCCTAGCAGAGTCTCCCATTGGTCAAGCGCCGTAAACAGCTCGGTGACGGCGGCGTCATAGGCCGTCTGCTGGGTGGCAAATCCGGCGCGGTAAACGCCGTTGTTAATCGGCTGGTAGATTGCATCTATTGTTTCATCGATTGGTTTTTGTAGCTCTGGCGGGCAGAGATCGCGCTCAGACTGCGCCACTGCGCCAAACTCCCTGTCCAACATCCGGATAATCTCGCGCGATTCATTATTGACAATCGTTTGGCGCTGCTTGTCCCAGAGAATGGGCACCGTCACCCGCCCCGTATAATGTTGATCAACCTTAATGTAGATTTGCCAGAGATACTGCGCCTGATTCACCGAGTCTGGAATGCAGCCCGCTCCTGTTGAGAACTCCCAGCCATGTTCGCCCATAATCGGATCGACAATTGAAACGGAGATTGCGTCACTCAGCCCTTTGAGCTGCCGCATCAGCAGCGTCCGGTGCGCCCAAGGGCAGGCCAGCGACACATAGAGATGGTAGCGGTTGGCCTCGGCCTGAAAGCCGCTCGATCCATCTGCGGTAATCTGGCTGCGAAAGGTGGTGGAAGGCCGCGTAAACTGCCCTTTCTCGTCTTCCTGCGTCCGGTCTGACACCCATTTACCCTTTGATAAAAGTCCGAGTCCCATTGCTTTAATCTCCTGCTAATCCCTCTTGTCATCCTACTGGCGAATCCGGGCTAGGAAAACCGACATTCGGCAGATATACCGCAGATCCAGTCCAGATCTAGCCCAAATGCGCCCTCGGAGTGATTGCCAATTGGCGCGAATTCGATAAGGCTAGAGAGCAGATGATTTCGGCGGGCAAGCATGATTAGATCTTGGATGGTAATTGGTGGCGTAGCCTTGGTTTTGGCGATCATTGGCGGCAGCATTTTGCCCCCTAAGGGCTTGCAGTGGTTTAAGCGGCTGCGCCGTCCCCAATGGCTCACTTTTGAAAAGCTGATCCCGGTGATCTGGACGTTCGTGCTAACCTGCGGCGTCTGGTCAGCGGTGCAGGTTTGGGAAGCCGATCCGGGCAGCGCCAAAACCTGGACGCTGATGGCTGGCTATGTTTTATTGGAAATCGCGATTCTGGCCTATAGCCCCGCCTTAATGGTGGGTCGCAGCCTCAAGCTGGGTACGATTGTGGGGGCAGTGGGGTTTGGAATTGGCTTAATTCTGGCCATTGCCGTGCTCAACGTCACAGCCAGCGCGGCTTTGCTACTGCTGCCCTTTTTGCTCTGGAGTCCAATTGGCACCTACACAACCTGGGCAATGCTCCAGCTGAATCCGACAGAAGCGTAGAGTTTCGATAAAAATTAGCTTAAACAAAGCGCAAAAATTCAAGTTGGATCTAAAATCTGTAACCGAAGGCAGCAGGTAAAATGGGCTTGCCCTGAGTTTTGGGTTATTGGCTTTAGGAGAAAATTCATGCGGCGTTTGGCAAGACCTGCGGTTAAGCAAATCTATCGAGCTTCAGTGCTGTTGAGTTTGGGGCTGGTGCTGGCCAGCTGCTCAGAGACCAAAGTTTCTCAATGCAGCAAATTGATCGATATCGCCAACCAGGCGGTAAACGGCGTCAAGTCAGTTTCCGAAAATCCCAACCCTGACAACATTGACTCCATGAACAAAATTGCTGATGTCGCCAGCACGGCTAAAGCTTCCATGCAGGAACTACCGCTCAGCGATCCGCAGCTCAAAGACTACCAGACCCGCTTTGTTTCCATGTATACGGACACTAACCAAGCTACGCTCAATCTGGTTTCAGCAGCGAAGGCCAAAGATTCTCAGGCGGCTCAGCAGGCTTTTGAAGCCCTGAAAACTGCCACTGCTCAGGAAGAGCCGCTGGTAACTGCGGTGAATGACTACTGCAAGGTGCAGCCGCTAGAATCTCCGGCGGCATCGCCCACAGGATCGCCAGAGCTATCACCCGCAGAGTCGGCTAGCCCCAGTGCCTCGCCAACGCCTTAACTAAGTCCTGCCGCTGGCAATTCCCCGGTTGCCAGCTCTTGTCAAGCTTACTGTGTGTTGGCGCTCGTCACCATCATTTCGCCTTTCAGCATCCGGTTAGCGGCATCCAGCAGCACTTCTTCTAAATAGGGCTTGGTGAAATAGCCTCTGGCTCCGAGCTGAGTGGCCATTTGCCGATGTCGATCTGCGCCGCGCGAGGTCAGCATGGCGACGGGCAAGTGGCTGAGGTTGGGATCTTTTTGAATGCGGGAAAGCAGCTCTAAGCCATCCATTCGCGGCATTTCAATATCGCAGAACACCAGATCGCAGGGCAGGCCAGATCGCAGTTTTTCCCAGGCTTCTTGCCCGTCACGCGCCTGCTCCACCCGATAGCCAACCTTATTAAAGGTCATTGAGAGCAGTTCACGCACGGTAATCGAGTCATCCACAATCAGCACGGTTGGCTCAGTTTTTTCGATCTGCTCAGGCAGCGCTTCGCGCATATCCCACAGCGAGTTGGTGCCTGATTCGCGGCGGATGCGTCCCTCCCAGAGATCAATCAGCTCTAGCACATCTGCAATTGGCATAATCCGGCCATCGCCCAGCACAGTTGCGCCCGCTACCCCCAGCGGCTTGGGCACTGGCCCTTCTAGCTGCTTAATCACAATCTCCTGCTCGCCCAGCACCTGATCAACTTGGAGCGCCAGGAAGTTGCCGCTGCTGCGTAGAATCACCAGCGAAATCATATCTTCTTCCTGGTTGCCACCATAGACGCTGCCGCGCCCTAGCACCCGGTTATAGCGCAGCAGGTCAGAGAGCGTTTGAAAGGGCAGCAGCTCGTCCCGCCATTGAATGCAGGGGCGCTCTTGGTCATCTAGCTGCACCCGCTCTCTAGGCACGTCAATCATATCTTCGACGCCGTCCATGGGGAAGGCGATGCGGGCGCGGTTGCTGATGCAGCAGAGGGCTTTGGAGATACTCAGCGTCAGCGGCAGGCGGATAGTAAAGGTGGTGCCTTTGCCAATGGTTGAGTCAATGTTGATTGTGCCGCGAATTTCGTTGAGGTTGTTGCGAACCACGTCAAGCCCTACGCCGCGTCCGCACAGGTCATCGACTCGCTCGACGGTGCTGAAGCCGTGATGGAACAGCAGATCATAGGTATCGAGCCGGGTCATGTCGCGTGCCTGAGTCGGCGTAATCAGCTTTTTGGCCAGTGCTTTAGCTCGTACAATCTCAGGATTGATCCCAGCCCCGTCGTCGCTGACTGAAATTACTGTCTGATTACCCTGATGAAAAGCCCGAACCGTGATCCGTCCGGTGGGGGGTTTGCCAGCGGCAATTCGCTCTTCTGGAGTTTCGATGCCATGCGCCACTGCGTTGTTGACCAGATGCGTCATTGGGTCATAGAGCAGCTCGACGATCATTTTGTCAATCAGCGTGTCACGGCCTTCAATTAATAGCTCCGCCTGCTTGCCATACTTCAGCGCGTTGTCGCGGACGCCGCGCGTCAGGCGATCAGCCGTCTGGGCAAAGGGCACCATCCGCGACCGGGTCAAGCCTTCTTGCAGCTGCGTGGTAATCTGCCGGAAGTTGCGCGTCACCTGATCGGTTTCTTCAACCACAAAGTCAATGTCAGAGGCTGACTCTCGCACCCGCACAATCAGCTCGATCATCTCCTGAGACAGCGTATGAAAGCCGGTAAAGCGATCCATTTCTAGGGCGTCAAAGCTGGCTCCGGTGGCATGGTTGGGCTGAGACGAAGCGCTGCCAAAGCTGCTGCTGGGCGCTGTGAATGATGAGCTACCGCGTCGGCCTGAGAGCAGCGAGCTTTCAAGCAGCGAGCGCTCGTACAGATCGCGCATCCGCTGCCCCACATCGCTGAGCTGCTGTACCTGATAGAGCAAATTATCGAGAAACTGCCGCAGCCGCTCTTCGGCTTGCTCTAGCGTGTTGCGGTTGACCACCATCTCCCCAACCAAGTTGTTGAGGTTATCCAGATGCTTGACTGACACCCGCATGTTCTGCTCGTTGATGCCGCTGCGTCGATTGGGACGCCGATTGGTGTTTGTCTGAGATTTGCGTGCCGGAACCCCGCCCAGCGCCTGATCTGCGTCCTGGAGTAGCGCTTCAAGATCGCCAAATTCATCGTCAACCAACTCAGCTTGTGCGAGCTGGATGGGTTGCGCCGCAGGCTGGACAATAGCTGGAGTGGGCGGCTGAGCGGGCAAAGGATCTGACAGATCATCCGGCACGTCGCCAATCAGGGCTTCGAGATCAGAGAAATCGTCGCCAAGGTCATCATCAGGCTCATGGATCGCCGTGATGGGCGACGAGTCTTCGGCCAGCATGGCGGCCAAGTCATCAAACTCCGCTGGCTCGGCAATGTCTTGAGCTAAATCGTCATCGGCCAGCAGATCTAGGTGAGCTGAGGCCAGATCTGGTGAAGCAGCCGCTGGCTCTGCTGGTGCTACTTCGGCAAAGCTATCTAGATCAAAATCATTCGTCGTCTCTACCAAGTCACCTGTATCGATTCCAAACAGGTCAGCTTCAGAAAAGTCTGTTGTGGCAAAGCTATCTAGATCAAAATCATTCGTCGTCTCCGTTAGATTAGCCTCTAGATTAGCTTCAGGCAAATCTCCGTCAGATAAATCAGCTTCAGAAAAGCCTGCAATCGAAACCGACTCATTTAACTCGCTAACGCGATCGCTTTCTAGATCATCAAACAGACTATTGGATAAGCTGTTGTCGAACCAATCCGCAGAAATATCATCACCAGCAATGTCATCATTAGTCGAGTCAGTTGACTCTAGCTCTGGCTCAAACAGATTGAAGTCATCCTCAAAATTCAGCTCGTCGGCTGGCTCGTCGGCTAGTTCGGCTGCGTCAGAATTTGATTCAGAGAGGTTGGAGAGCGTGAGTCCTGCTGCCCCCAATCCTGCTGCCGCTCCGAGTTCCAGCAGGTCAAATCCATCGTCGCTAGAGGCATTCACATCAGAGGTCACATCAACGTTCCAGCTCTCTGGCTGATCTAGACTGAGATTAAGCGGATCATTGGGTGAACTGTCGTCTAGCTCAAAAGCGAACGCTGCATCGTCAGAATTGTGGCTAAATTCAGAACTATCCAACTCGGCTGGATCACTCAGCGACTCATTCTCGCCAAAGGTCGCATCTAACTCGCCAAACCCCAGATCAGAGACATCAGCCGCAGCTGTTCCTGAATCCAGTTCACCCCAATCAAAACTGCCAAAATCAAGATCTGCTGGCTCAAGCGGCTCTTGCTCAAGCGGCTGTGACTCAGGCTGAAGCGAATGAGCCGCTTCTACACCAAATAGCTGCGAGCCATCATTCAAGTCAAACAGCTCGTTGTCAGCCCAATCGTCTGGAGTTGCCTCTGGGATTGCGCCCGTACTGTCGCCTGTAGATACGCCGACGCCAGCAATAGCTCCATCCGTTTCGGCTGCATCTAGATCAAAATCGAAGCCAAACGGGTCATCCGCTGCCCCTGCTAGCTCGACATCTAGCGAACTGTCTAGCTCCAACCCATCTTCTGGATCTGCGTCTTCAAGCTGAAACAGATCGAAGGTCGGTTCACTTTCACCAGCGGCTTCCAGCGGATCGGGTAAAGGCTCAGCAATCTCTAATTCTGGGTCAAATTCTGGAGAGTCGGC
>CASBQH010000116.1 GCA_949127695.1 Synechococcales cyanobacterium PMM_0073 | reverse complement strand
CGCCAATATCAGCAGTTGGGTCAGCTTCGGCATAGCCCAATGCCTGAGCGTCGGCCAGCACTGGCTCAAAGTCGCTGCCCTCGGCCTGCATCCGGGTCAAAATATAGTTGGTGGTACCGTTGATAATGCCAGTCACCGCCTGAATTCGGTTAGCACAGAGTGACTGCTTCAGCGGCTCAATTACCGGAATACCGCCTGCCACCGCCGCCTCCAGCAGCACATAGACGCCCGCTGCATTCGCTGCTGTAAAAATCTCGTCGCCGTACCGGGCAATTGCCGCCTTGTTGGCTGTCACCACATGCTTGCCCTGCTCAATCGCTTGCAGCATCAGGGAGCGGGCAGGTTCTAGTCCGCCCATCAGCTCTACCACAATGTCGATCTCTGGATCGGTGACAATTGATTCTAGGTCTGTGGTGAGCAGATTGGGCGGCAGCGCCAGCGGTCGAGGTTTGTCGAGATCTCGCACGCCAACTCGATGGATCGCAATTTCTTGAAGCAGCGGATGTCGCCCTGCTGGATTTAAAAGAATCTCTGCGGTGCCAGTACCCACCGTACCCAGCCCTAACAAACCCACCTTAAACACCACAGTTCTATCTCCGCTTGAATGCCGCTGCCAGTTTTACCCTACTTATTGTAGGGGGTTGTCGGTGGAGCTATCTCGGTTGATCCTGCGTCTGAATCTTGAATTTGGCTGTCTGCTTCACCTCTAACTCATAATTGCCGCCCAAAACGAACTTATCTTCAACATCTCTTGATGCTTCTACTGAGCGAGCTTCAGCCGAATACCCTAAAATGTAGCTACCCGTCCGGCTTCTGCCGTTCCCCACGCTTAATTTTGTTGAAGTGACTCAAGCTAAACCGGCGGCTGATCTGAAATCAACTGATCCGAAAGCGCCTGACCCGAAAGCGCCTGAACCTGAGGCTCAGTCCCGGAACCCTCGGCGTTTGGACGCTCAGGCCGATCATTCGTCAGCGCTGAAACCAAACCTGTCAGCCATGCCGCTTGACAACCTTTCCCTGCCACCCATTCTTGAAGGCGTGAATACTGAAGAGCTGCTAGACTACATTCGCGGTGGACAGGTCTGGATGGTGAACGGGCGTCAGCGAAATGGCGTAATTCTCTGCAAGCCATTTCATACCGAATTTGCTGGCCCTGGGGCTGCGATTGGGGGCCATCTCGATTTAGACTGCCAGGGCGTTATCCCCATGGGAAAGCTATCGCTTGTGCGTCCCAACTCCAGCCCAGAGCGCCAAAATGCCTATTTAATTCGGCGACAGTGGATCAAGCTGACCCAGCAGGTCACAGATAAATCACTGCCGCTACAGCGGGCGCAGATGATTTTGACGCAGTTTGAAACCTATTTTGATCAAAATACCATTGCCTGCATCCCAGACGAAGCCTTTGCGCTGATGGTGGGCGTACTGCCCTACACCGTGCGGCTAGCGCGCCGTAAACCGGGCAAGCTGACGACCAAAGTTAAAAGCTGAGCTAGTCTGGATCGCGGCAGGTCAGGTGACAGCCGCATCTCGTTACATTCGTTAATAGCAGTCAGGCAGCGATTCGGTATAGGCTAGATCCGGAATAGCTTATATCGCAATTTTTAGTTAGATCCTGACAGCAAGACTATGGTGAACACTGCTCCTAACCCGTCCAACACCGCAACCCACTCAGCTCCGCCCAGCGATTCACGTCAGCGCGTCGGCAGCTTTCTCAAAGGACTCCAAGACAGCATTTGCCAGGGGCTAGAGCAGCTCGATGGCGGCAAGAGCTTCCATGAAGACAGCTGGGAGCGTGAAGAAGGCGGCGGTGGACGCTCGCGGGTGATGAAGGCAGGCAATTTGCTAGAGCAGGGCGGCGTCAACTTTTCAGAAGTTTGGGGCAAAGATCTGCCGCCTTCAATTTTGGTGCAGCGCCCGGAAGCCGCTGGCCACGGCTTCTACGCCACCGGCACTTCCATGGTGCTGCATCCGCACAACCCTTACATTCCCACGGTTCACCTCAACTATCGCTACTTTGAGGCAGGCCCAGTCTGGTGGTTTGGCGGCGGCATTGACCTGACGCCCTACTATCCGTTTTTAGAAGACGTGAAGCATTTTCACCAAACCCTAAAAGCCGCCTGCGACTCGCATCACCCCGACTATTACCCCACCTTCAAGCGCTGGTGCGACGAATACTTTTACCTGAAGCATCGCCAAGAAACGCGCGGCGTTGGCGGCGTGTTTTTCGACTACCAAGATGGCCTCAGCCAGCTCTATCAAGGCCCCGATCCCACCGGAGTTGCCGCAGCCCACAGCGAGTCGGTTGGATCACTCGCGCGCAGCTGGGAAGAAATTTTCGCCTTTGTCCAAGACTGCGGCAA
The DNA here is from genome assembly GCA_949127695.1 of Synechococcales cyanobacterium PMM_0073. Lineage (GTDB taxonomy): Bacteria > Cyanobacteriota > Cyanobacteriia > Elainellales > Elainellaceae > Elainella. Next base: position 8,479 of record CASBQH010000116.1, on the reverse strand, counting down.
CGCCTTCTTGCCGGCCTACCTGCCGATTGCCGAACGGCGCAGAGAGACCCCCTACAGCGAGCGCGAGCGCGATTTTCAGCTCTATCGGCGCGGTCGCTACGTGGAGTTTAATCTGGTCTATGACCGGGGCACGATTTTTGGCCTCCAAACCAAAGGCCGGATTGAGTCTGTATTGATGTCTCTGCCGCCGATGGTGCGCTGGGAATATAGCTTTGCGCCCAATGCCAACACGCCTGAAGCCGAGCTATACGAGACGTTTCTCAAACCTCAAGACTGGCTGGGCATAGAGCACAGGTAGGGCTAATTGGATTGGTTAAAGGCAGATCCTTGCATGAGCGGATCTGCTGTTTTGGGGGCAATCTAAAGGCTATCGAGCGATGAGCCGAGATTTTTAGTCTGATTGCTCCACAGCTCTACAGCAGAATTTGCGCTGATTTGCAGCTTGCAGATTCTCAGGACTGGCTTAAGATGATGTTACGTCCTCAGGAAGGCTAGACACCCTAATGGAGCAGACAATCCGTACAGCTCAAAACGGCAGAACCGTAGTTGTACTCACCCCCACCGGGCGGCTTGATATCACCACAGCTTGGCAGTTCCGCTTAAAGCTGCAAGAATGCATCTCCAAAACTAGCCCGCATGTCATCGTCAATTTGGGGCAGGTTAACTTCATTGACAGTTCAGGCTTGACTTCGCTGGTGGCCGGAATGCGAGATGCCGATAAAATCAAGGGCAGCTTTCGGATCTGTCATGTCCACCCCGAAGCCAAGCTGGTGTTTGAAGTGACCATGATGGACTCAGTATTTGAAATTTTTGACACCGAAGAAGAGGCGCTAGAGAGCATTCCCCGCAGCGCGGTCAGCTGATTTAATCACCGAAATTAGCAGAAAACGTGGCAGGGATAGATCTAAGCCTGCCCCTGCTGGCTGTGCCAACGTCTAATCTTCGTGATCCTCGAACGGATCGGCTAGCTCATTAGAAGGTGGCCCAAACGACGTATAGACTGCCAAACCCGTAATGGCGACCACAAAGACGCCAATCGTTATTACGGCTGCGGTGGCTGGCTCTAGATCTTGAATGCTAAAAACTGTTGCGAGTGCAAGCTGCATGTTCAGTAAGGTTCATTAATAGTATTATTCTTATGATATTACGGATCATTAAAAACTTTAGAGATTACTAGAAGGTTACTCATGGCACAGCGGACTCGCTTAGGAGATATCCTCAAACCCCTCAACTCAGAATACGGCAAGGTGGCTCCCGGCTGGGGCACTACGGCGCTGATGGGAGTTTTCATGGGGCTATTTCTCGTTTTTCTGCTCATTATCTTGCAGATCTACAACTCCTCGCTGATTCTCAACGGCGTCAGCGCAGACTGGACGAGCTTAGGCGGCTAATCGCTCAGCTTTCAGTTCACTCGGTTGATAAATTGCCCCGGCCAGTCCGGGGTTTTTTATGGCTGGGTTGACGGCATAAAAACTGCGGTGAGGGTTCAAGCCCACCGCAGCTCAAATCTCAGCTAAACCTTAGAACCAGGCCGCGTGAAAGGCTTCGCCCCTGGGCTTGTCGGTGCGCTCATAGGTGTGAGCGCCGAAGTAGTCGCGCTGCGCCTGCGTCAGGTTTTGGGGCAGGTTGGCGCGACGGTAGCTGTCAAAGTAGTCAAGCGAGGCGCTGAAGGCAGGCACCGGAATGCCGAGCTGAGCCGCAGTCATTAGCACTTCGCGCCAAGCCTGCTGCCGGTCGAGGATGGTCTGCTTGAACTCAGGCGCGAGCAGCAGGTTGGGCAGGGTGGGGTTTTCGTCAAAGGCATGTTTGATCCGCCCCAGGAAGGCCGCTCGAATAATGCAGCCGCCTTTCCAGATTCGGGCGCATTCACCCAGATCCACCTGCGAGTTGTACATTTCTTTCGAGGCTTTGCTAATCAGCGCCATGCCCTGAGCGTAGGAGCAGATCTTGGAGCAGTAGAGCGCGTCACGCACCTTGCCAATAAAGGCTTTGGTGTCACCGTCATACTTGCCGCTCGGCCCCGTCAGCATCTGCGAAGCCGCCACCCGCTCCTCTTTGATCGAAGACATGATCCGGGCATTTACCGCCGCAATAATCGTCGGGATCGCCACGCCTAGCTCTAGCGCTGTCTCGACTGTCCAGCGGCCTGTGCCTTTTTGGCCAGCGGCATCTAGGATCACATCCACGAGGGGCAGCCCCGTTTCGTCATCCATTTTGGTGAAGATATTGGAGGTGATTTCAATCAAAAAGGAGTCGAGTTCGGGGGTGCTGTTCCACTCGGAGAACACTTCGTGCAGCTGCGCGGCGTTGAGGCCAACGGCGTTTTTCAGCAGGTCGTAGGCTTCGGCAATCAGCTGCATGTCGCCATATTCGATGCCGTTATGCACCATCTTGACGTAGTGGCCTGCGCCGCCGGGGCCAATATAGGTGACGCAGGGGCCGTCATCGACCTGGGCGGCAATCTTGGTGACAATGGGTTCAATCTCTTTGTAGGCGGCTTCGGTGCCACCCGGCATCAGGCTGGGGCCATTCAGCGCGCCCTCTTCGCCGCCGCTGACGCCCATGCCGACAAAGCGGAAGTTGAGCGCCTCCATATCCTTCACCCGGCGCTCGGTGTCGGTATAGAGCGAGTTGCCGCCGTCGATGATCATGTCGCCTTCTTGCAGCAGCGGCTTCAGCTGATCGATCACAGCATCGACGGGCGCGCCCGCCTTGACCATGATCATGATTTTGCGCGGACGCTCTAGCGACTCCACAAATTCGGGCAGGCTGAGCGCAGCATGGACATTTTTGCCCACGGCCCGATCTGCCATGAATTTTTGGGTGACAGCTTCCGTGCGGTTATATACGGTGATTGGGAACCCGTTGCGCTCAACGTTGAGCGCCAGGTTTTCTCCCATTACGGCCAGACCGATCAGACCAAAACTTTGTGTCATAGGACTCTGCTCTCTCCGCTTTCTCTGGACAACGCTTTCGGACAAACGCGATAGCACTCTGCCTGCATCAGGCTAGAATACCTTGCGTTTTGGGTTTAGACCTGTATGCTGGCCTACTCAACTGACTAGGTTCGCAGTAGGTTTGCAGGTATCCGCACTTAGTTCGCACTTATTTAGTTCGCACCTAATAGAGTAGACAATTGTTGAAGAGAGGCAGGTTTATAAAAGGTTTTCTTTATCCCTTGGCGAGAAAAAGCTAGATGACTGGCGAATTCTGGTGGTCTAGGATACGGAATTGGGTAGAGCTGCTGATTTGCAGGCAGAAAGACAGGCAGGCAGAAAGTTTTTTGAAGTTCCATGAAGGACTAGCAACTCAATCGGTGAAACTGGGAATTCAACCATTATCCTGAAAGGGTGCCGACTGGCTGACTCATCGAGATGCTGATTGCTGCTGATGCTTGATTTAACTTCGCTATTTGAATTCTCTTGTAGCCACTGTATTGCCATCTGCGCGACTCTGGTTCCGGCGAATCTGCTGGCCACCTCGCAGGTCATGCTCTGGGTCTGGCTAGAGCGCCCGCTGGCTCAGGTGCAGCTAACTGCTGGCGTCGCGAGTTTCTATGCAACGCTGCTGCTGCTGCATGTGTTCACCTGGTTTGCGATTGGCGTGGTAATGGCTCCCACCTTCATCTTGATTATTCTGAGCAGCGTTTGTTTGGCCATCAATCTATGTGCCGTTCTATACAGCCGCAGGCAGGCTAAAGAGCGGCGGTGGGCGCTTTGGATGCCCAAGCTGACGGTTCAGTAAGGCTTTTTGGCATCACAAAAATAAATGCCCTACAGGGATTGCAGGGCAAAGACAGTTAAACGCTAGCTTCAGTATGCGAAACCTTACGAATGAGGGTCTTGCCTTCTGTGCCGCTTTGTGGGCTGTCTGAATCAAGCTTGGCTTTTGCGGTAGCTCAGCAGCCAGTTGACCATCGTAGCGCGGCGGGTTTTGCGAGGCACGAGTTCATCAATTTTGTAGCCCTCAAAGCCCAATTCTGATTTCAAGAGCTGCTTGGTTTCTTTGGAGATCGAGCGGGTGAGCTTGACTGTGGCGGGGCGACTCTCGATAAAATCAGGCGGCTCTGGGTAGTCTTGCGCCCAGTCGGGGCTGACGGCGCTCAGATCCCAGCCGGTTTGGGTGGGGCGATAGCCCAGGTAAAACCAGACGAGCTGGTTGACGACAGCATCCTCAAGCTGCTCGTTCAGAATTTGCCAGAGCGTTTCATCGGTTAGGGGCGGCAGTGATTCAAACATGCAGCGAAATTGAAGCTATATCAACTGATCCCAGTATTATCTGATCCCAAATATTATGTCTAGATGTATCGAAATTGCTTAGCTCCCCAGACAGCAATTCTAGAATAGAAGCGAAGGGGCGATTTCGCTGCATTTGCCTTAGATTTAGCCCAGATCGAGATTGTTTAGCAGGAGAATTGAGCATGGCGATTGCAACCGTCAACCCGGCCACCGGCGAAACGGTCAAGCTGTTTGAACCGCTCACGGCCTTAGAACTCACCGCCAAAATTGTCTCAGCCCAGCATTGTTTTGAGCAATATCGTCAAAGTTCGTTCGAGCAACGAGCCAACTGGCTGGCTGCTGCCGCGCAGATTTTGCTGGATGAAAAGGAGCAGTTTGGCAAAATTATTACCCTAGAAATGGGCAAGCCGCTGGCTAGCGCCATGGCCGAAGTGGAAAAGTCGGCCTGGGTTTGCCGCTACTATGCCGAACATGCCGCCGCCGCTTTGGCCAACCACAGTATTGAGACTGACGCGAGCCGCAGCTTTGTCTGCTACCAGCCGCTGGGCGTGATTTTGGCCGTGATGCCCTGGAACTTTCCGTTCTGGCAGGTGTTTCGCTTCGCCGCTCCGGCGCTGATGGCGGGCAATGTGGGGCTGCTCAAACATGCTTCCAACGTACCGCAGTCGGCGCTGGCGATTGAATCCATCCTATCGCGGGCGGGCTTTCCGGCTGGGGCGTTCCAAACGCTGCTGATTGGCGCGGCGCAGGTGGAGCAGGTGATCACCGATCCGCGTGTCAAAGGGGCGGCATTAACGGGCAGCGAACCCGCAGGCGCGAGTTTGGCCAGCGCTGCCGGAACCCAACTCAAAAAAACGGTGCTGGAGCTGGGCGGCAGCGATCCGTTTGTGGTGCTGGAGAGCGCTGATTTGGAAGCTGCCGTGGCCACCGCCGTGACGGCTCGGATGATTAGCAACGGCCAGTCCTGCATTGCGGCCAAGCGGTTTATTATCCAGGACTCAATTGCCGCAGCATTCACCGAGCGGCTGCTGCACCGATTTGCGGCGCTGAAGCTGGGCGACCCGATGCTGCCCGATACTGACATTGGGCCACTGGCGACCCCAGGCATTTTGCAGGAGCTAGACGAGCAGGTGCAGGCAGCGGTGGCTTCGGGTGGCAAGCTGCTGCTGGGCGGCAACTTAGCGCAGCTTGATCCAAACCTGCGGCAGGGCAACTTCTATCCGCCGACGATTTTGGCCGATTTGCCGCCCGACAGTCCGGCAAGGCAGCAGGAGTTTTTTGGGCCAGTAGCGCTGCTGTTTCGCGTCCCGGATTTGGCGGCGGCGATTATGCTGGCGAACGAAACCAGCTTTGGCTTAGGGGCAAGCGCCTGGACGCAATTGCCTGACGAAATCGAGCGCTTAATTTTGGGCATTGAGGCGGGTTCGGTGTTTATCAACGGCATGGTCAAGTCTGATCCACGTCTGCCGTTTGGCGGGATCAAGCGTTCTGGCTATGGACGCGAGCTGGGCACAGAGGGTATCCGCGAATTTGTGAATGTGAAAACGGTCTGGGTGAAATAACTGGAGTAACTTTGATGAACGAGATGAATACTGCTGAGCTGCTGGTACGTTGCCTGGAAAATGAAGGCGTTGAATATGTATTTGGCCTGCCCGGTGAAGAAAACCTGCACTTGCTGCAAGCTCTAAAAAACTCGTCGATTCGGTTCATCACGACTCGGCATGAGCAGGGCGCGGCGTTTATGGCCGATGTTTACGGGCGTTTGACGGGCAAAGCGGGCGTTTGTCTCTCGACGCTGGGTCCCGGCGCGACCAACCTCATGACGGGCGTGGCCGATGCTAACCTCGACTGCGCGCCGCTGGTGGCAATCACTGGACAGGTGGGCACCGATCGGATGCATATCGAATCGCATCAATATCTCGATCTGGTGGCGATGTTTTCGCCTGTGACGCGCTGGAGCAAGCAGATTGTTCGCCCTAGCAACACTGCCGAAATCGTCCGCCGCGCCTTTAAGCTGGCGCAGACCGAAAAGCCGGGAGCGGTGCATATTGACCTACCCGAAAACATTGCTGCAATGGCCGCGACAGGTAGCCCTTTGCCGACTGACAGCCGTGAGAAAGTCTATGCTTCGTTTCAGAGCATTGAGCGCGCTGCCACTGCCATTTCCCAGGCCAAAAACCCAATTATTTTAGTCGGCAACGGCGCAATTCGAGGCCGAGCCAGCGCTGCGCTGACTGAGTTTGCGACGCAGCTAAATATCCCAGTTGCTAACACCTTCATGGGCAAAGGCGTGATTCCCTATAAGCATCCGCTGGCGCTTTGGTCGGTGGGCTTGCAGCAGCGAGACTATATCAACTGCGGCTTTGACAACAGCGATTTGGTAATTGCCGTCGGCTATGACCTGATTGAATATTCGCCGAAGCGCTGGAACCCGAACGGTGACACGCCGATTATTCACATTGCCCAAACGCCTGCTGAGGTAGATAGCAGCTATATTCCGCTGGCCGAAGTGGTGGGCGAAATTTCCGATTCGCTCAGCGAAATTTTGCGTCGGGCTGACCGCAGCAGCCAGTCTGAACCCTACGCGCTGCATCTGCGCCAGGAAATTTTGGCGGACTATGAGGAACATGCTAAAGACGACGGCTTCCCCATTAAGCCGCAAAAGCTAATCTACGATCTGCGACAGGTGATGGCTGCTGAAGATATCGTGATTTCGGATGTGGGGGCGCATAAAATGTGGATGGCGCGGCACTACCACTGCGACCAGCCCAACACCTGCATTATTTCCAATGGCTTTGCGGCAATGGGCATCGCAATTCCGGGCGCGGTGGCGGCGAAGCTGGTTTACCCAGAGCGTAAGGTGGTGGCGGTGACGGGCGACGGCGGCTTTATGATGAACTCGCAGGAGCTGGAGACGGCGCTGCGGATCAATGCGCCATTTGTGACGATTATTTTTAATGACGGCGGCTATGGCCTAATTGAATGGAAACAGCAGAATCAGTTTGGTGAGTCAAATTTTGTGCATTTCAGCAATCCTGATTTTGTCAAGCTGGCTGAAAGCATGGGGCTGAAAGGCTATCGGATTGCCTCGGCGCTGGAGTTTGTGCCAACGCTGAAAGAAGCCCTGAGCCAAAACGTGCCTGCGGTGATCGACTGCCCGATCGACTACCGCGAAAACCTGCGCTTTAGCCAGAGAGCGGGGGACTTGAGCTGCACGATCTGATTGCCTCACGGATTAATTACCGAACAGAAGTCGCTATCTTAGGTTTGATATTGATAGACAGAGCAAGGATCTTACCAAAGCAGGCATCGAAGAGATTCTGAATCTTCAGCCCGAACAAGGCAAAGCCAAAGCGTACCAAGTTAAACAAGTTCGCAACGTGATTTTGAAGTATCAACTCGGAGGACAAGATGATGATTAAGTACGAGCCAATTATTTACTGGAGTGAAGTCGATCAAGCCTTCATTGTCGAAGTGCCCGAACTGCCTGGTTGTGCAGCAGCTGGCAAAACCTATCAGGCAGCGGTGCAAAACGCCGAAGTTGTCATTCGAGAATGGATTGAAACCGCACAGGAACTAGGGCGCTCCATTCCAGAACCCAAAGGTCGATTGTTATTTGCCTAATATTCTCGACTTAGGAAAGTTGGCGTTGTTGAAAAGGAGTATGAATCTGCTACTTCTCAAACGAGGGGTCGGGTGCTGCTCACATCTAGGACAATCACCTGAATGCTGTAGGCGCTAAGGTTCTGCTGAAAGGGCAGATTTTTGTCGGCTGTAATGAATAGAGCGAACGGCTTTGCTGTGGCCAACTCTAAAGTCTGACGGTCTTTGTAGCCGCGCCAGCCCATGTCATCGACGTTGCTTACAATATGTCCGGCCTCAACCAAAGGCTGTTTGAGCTTCTTGCTCAAAAGATTTTCGTCAAGCAGAATAAGATTCACTCTCTGCTGAGCCAGCATGATTTGAGCGATTGCTTCTAGGACGCGAATGGCCTGATCTTGGAGGCGGGGATAGTCTGCGATGAACTCGGCCAAGCCTGCTTCGCTTTCTAGATAATCAAAGAAAGTTTGCAACGGCACTCTGGTTCCCATGAAAACAGGCAGACCGCTCATGATCTCTGGATCGGAGTGAATGATCTGACGCTGTTGTAAAACGCTGGACAAGTTCATGATTTGCGGGCTGGGCTAGGCTTCTATTTTGGCAGAGAAGCTGCTTGGGCGTTGCTGAATCACGAAATGAGT
>CASBQH010000115.1 GCA_949127695.1 Synechococcales cyanobacterium PMM_0073 | reverse complement strand
CAAAAACTGGATCGCAACGCCGCTAGACTGCGCCTGCACCGGCTCGCGGTCAACCAGGCTCAAGCCCAGTCCGCCCAGCAGCCCTGCGCCCGCATAGATCAACTCTCTTCGTTTCATGATCTCCTCACCCCATAGTCTGCTGATCCCAATCTGCATCTCACCGCAGACTGCGACCTTAACCTTAGCTAGCTTACAGGGATTTGAGACGCGATCGGCTTTAGGTTAGTGCCGCTGCCCGCTCAGATTTGGCGCTGACTACCTGCAAAAAGTTTTTGAGCAGCTGCTTGCCCGACTGAGTGAGGACGCTCTCTGGGTGAAACTGGACGCCCTGAATATGCGGATACTGCCGATGCCGCACGCCCATAATCGTGCCGTCTTCTACCCAGGCGGTGACTTCTAGCAGATCGGGGCAGCTCTCTCGCTCAATCACCAGGCTATGGTAGCGGGTGGCGGTCAGCGGGTTTTCCAGATTCTGAAAAACGCCGATATTGGTATGCTGCACGGGCGAAGTTTTGCCATGCATTAGCTCGGCAGCAGCCACCACTTTGCCGCCAAACGCCTGCCCAATCGCCTGATGCCCCAGGCAAACGCCCAGAATTGGCAGCGTTGCGCCCAGCTCTTGAATAATTGCCAGCGAGACGCCTGCATCTTCGGGTCGCCCTGGCCCTGGCGAAATCAGCACGGCGTCCGGCTGCATCGCCCGGATCTGCTCCAGCGTGATCTTGTCGTTGCGGAAAACCTGAATCTCAGCTGCGATTGGCAACTCCTGCCCCAGCTCGCCCAAATACTGCACCAGGTTGTAGGTGAAGCTATCGTAGTTGTCAATGACCAGAATCATAGTAGTCGCCTCAAGGGAGCAGATCTAGCAGCGGCGGCAGCAACAGCGAACCCGCCACCAGCACTGCCGCAAAGGCTGCGATCAGCACGGCTCCTGCGGCACAGTCTTTGGCAATTTTGGCCAGCTCATGATAGGTCTGGCGCACGGTTAGATCTACCACCGACTCCAGCGCCGTATTCAGCAGCTCCATGGTCAAAACTGCGCCAATGGTCAGGCCAATAATGGCGACTTCCACCCGGCTGAGCCGCAGCAGCAAGCTCAGGCCAATCGCCAAGCTGCCCACCGCAATATGAATCCGAAAGTTGCGCTGAGTGTGGAAAGCATAGCTAATTCCCGTCCAGGCGTAGCGGAAGCTGACAAACAGATTGGAGGCGACGCGCCAGGAAAGGGTGCGATTGACAGGCTCAGGCGCGGCATGGCTGGGATGCAGCGGGGTATGGGCAGGTTTCTCGGTGGACAGTTCTTGGGTCATGCGGGTACTTGGTGGCCAGCTAGAGCATATTACTGCGGGTTATGATTCGATCAACAAGGTTTTGGGTAGAGCTTCCGGTAGATCTCTGGGCGGATCGTCGTCCTGATAATAACTGCTGCTCAGGCCGATCGTCTGTAACAGGGCTTCCTGTTGACGCAGCATTTCTAGCAGGCTTTCGGCGTCAGGATGATCCCAGCCCAGCAGATGCAATAGAGCATGAGCCGCTAGCCAAGCCAGTTCTGTGGTGAGCGAATGCTCCTGTTGCTTGGCCTGTGCCGCTGCCGTCTCAACTGAAATTACAATATCACCCAAATAGAGCGGCAGTTCCAGCTGCACCGCTTCAGGCAAGCCAGTGGCAGATTCTAACGCCGCGAAGGCCAGTACGTCGGTGGGCTGATCTTTCTGGCGATACTGGGCGTTGAAACTCTGAATCTCGGCGTCATCGGTGAGTCGCAGGCTCAGCTCATAGGCGTGAATAGGCGAGAGGTCGAGGTCGAGCGCCGTCAGCCAGCGGCCAAACCAGTCTTCCCAGGTGGCCAGCGCAATTGGGGAATCCCTCTCAGCCTCGGCCTCAGCCTGAGCAAAAAAATAGTCTTGAACAATCACCTCAACCTGAATCGCAGTCATGTAGCAGCCTCAGCGCGTTAGGTAGGCTAGCCCCAGCAGCAGCCCCAGCAGCCCCGCCGTGGTGAGGCCAAAGTGAAACAGCGATTTGCCGCCCTTGCGTACCATATTCCGCATGGCCAGCTTGACGTAGCTAGGCGGCGGGCTAGAAGCCTGCGGCTTTTGGGGCGCAATATCTGGGGGAGACAGCTCAGGAGATTGACTCATAAGGCTTGTTTGAATCGTTCAAATTAATCAATTCATCCCACATTGTAAACTACTTGCAACAATCAGCCGCGCCATCCATAAGCTAGGGGCTGCTTTCAGCCATTTGGTTCTCCTGCCGCAAGCAGCTTTCAATAAAGGGATCTAGCTCGCCGTTCATTACGTCGGTAATCGCGGTGGTTTCAACGCCCGTTCGCAGGTCTTTCACCATTTGGTACGGGTGAAACACATAGTTGCGGATCTGGTTGCCCCAGGCGGCTTCCACAATATCGCCCCGAATCTCGGAGATCTCTTTGGCGCGCTGCTCTTGGGCAATGATCAGCAGTTTGGCCTTGAGTCGTGCCATTGCTTTCTCTTTGTTCTGGAGCTGCGAGCGTTCTTCGGTACAGCGCACCATGAGGCCAGTCGGCAAATGCTTGATCAGCACTGCCGTTTCCACTTTGTTGACATTCTGGCCGCCCTTGCCGCCCGATCGCGTCGTACTAATTTCTAGATCTTTATCCGGGATTTCCAGATTGATCGAGTCATCCAGAATCGGCATAATCTCGACGCCCGCAAAGCTGGTCTGGCGCTTGTCGTTGGCGTTAAACGGCGAAATCCGCACCAGCCGATGCGTGCCTTTTTCAGATTTCAAATAGCCGTAGGCATATTTGCCCTCAATTTCCAGCGTCGCTGATTTAATCCCGGCCTCTTCTCCTTCGGAAATTTCCGAGAGCCGCACCTTATAGCGATGATCTTCCGCCCAGCGGGTGTACATCCGCAGCAGCATTTCTGCCCAGTCTTGCGCGTCGGTGCCGCCCGCTCCGGCGTTGATGCTCAGCACCGCACCATGCTGGTCGTAGATGCCTGACAAAAGCCGCTGTAGCTCCCACTGGTCTAGCTCGCGGCTCAGGGTTGAAACGTTGGTTTGGGCTTCTTGCAGCAGCGATTCGTCGGCTTCTAGCTCCAAAAGCTCCAGAATTGCCCTGGTATCTTCCAGACTGGACTGCCAGCCCTCTAGCTGTTCTAGGCTAGACTTCAAATCGTTGAGCTGTTGCAGCGCTTTTTGGGCGGTGGTTTGGTCTTCCCAGAACTCCGGCTGCGCGGCGATTTGCTCCAGGTCTTGAATTTTGGCGCTTAAGGCAGGCGGGTCAAAGATAGTCCTGGGTCGTACCCAGGCGGTTGGTCAGTGATTCAATTTCGCGCTTGATATCTGAAACTTCTAGCATGGTTAGATTGGGCTAAATGAGCTGGAAAGAGATCCCCCAGCCCCCTTAAAAAAGGGGGCTTCGAGCCGTTTGCTCGGCCACTCCGCGTTTGCTCAGGTTCTCCTACTTTTATCCGGTTCCCCCTTTGTTAAGGGGGTTAGGGGGATCAAGGCGGCTCCTCATTTTACTGCAAGTTGTGGCTACGGTGCGGTCATGGCCAGCTCGTAGCGCCGCTCGACTTCTGGCCAGTTGACGACGTTCCACCAGTTGGTTAGATACTCATCACGCTTGTTGCGGTACTTGAGGTAGTAGGCATGTTCCCAGACATCGTTGCCCATAATCGGGGAGAGGCCGCTCATGATTGGGCTGTCCTGATTGCCGGTGCTGATCACCTGCAAATCGCCGTTGGGCTGCATCACCAGCCAAGCCCAGCCGCTGCCAAATCGCTTGGTTCCGGCTTCGTTGAAGGTTGTTTGAAAGGCTTCAAAGCTGCCGAAGCTCTGGCGAATGGCGGTGGCGATGCTGCCCGTGGGACTGCCGCCGCCCGTCGGACTCATGATTTCCCAGAACATGCTGTGGTTCACATGGCCGCCGCCGTTGTTGATGATCGCAGTTTGCACATCGGCAGGCAGCGTATCGCTCTGACGCAGCAGCTCTTCGGCAGTCATCACCTTTAGCTCTGGATATTTGTTCACCGCCGCGTTCAGGTTTTTGATGTAGGCGGCATGGTGCTTGTCATGGTGAAACTGCATCGTTTCGGCGTCGATGACTGGCTCTAGCGCATCATAGGCGTAGGGCAGCGGCGGCAGCTTAAAGACTTCGGTGGGAGCCTGCGCTGTAGGAAAGGGCAGCTCGAACGCCTCGGCAGATTCGGCTAGCCCCAAGCCCAGCGAAACGGCTCCGGTGGTTGCGCCCAGCAGCGAGAGGAAGTGACGCCGATTCAGTGTCATGGCAATGTTTTTTACAGGAATAAGCCTATTTTACCGT
>CASBQH010000114.1 GCA_949127695.1 Synechococcales cyanobacterium PMM_0073 | reverse complement strand
GCATCAGCCTGTTCATCGGCATTGTCGGCGTCGCCGTCTCCTTCCCCATCGGCCTGGTCATCGGCGGCATTTCCGGCTATTTCGGCGGCATCACCGACGCCGTGCTGATGCGAATCGTCGAAGTCCTCATGACCATTCCCAGCATCTACCTGCTGGTTTCACTCAAAGCCGTCTTCCCGCCTAAGCTCACCAGCTTTGAAGAATTCCTGCTAATCACCCTCGTCACCTCCTTCGTCGGCTGGGCAGGGCTAGCCCGCGTCGTGCGCGGCCAGGTACTTTCGATTAAAGAACGCGAGTTTGTCCAGGCCGCCAAAGTCATGGGTGCTCAGCCGCTCTACGTGATTCTGCGGCATGTGCTGCCCCAAACCTCCTCCTACATCGTAATTTCAGCCACCCTAGCCATCCCCAGCTTCATCGTCGCCGAAGCCGTACTCAGCCTGATTGGCCTCGGCATCAAGCCGCCTGATCCCTCCTGGGGCAATATGCTCTCCCTCGCCACCAACGCTTCCATTCTGGTACTCCAGCCCTGGCTCGTCTGGTCGCCCGCCATCTTAATTGTGCTGACAATTCTCTCCTTCAACCTGCTGGGCGATGGCCTGCGCGATGCCCTCGATCCACGCAACGGCAAATAGCCCACCCAAACCTAGCTCAAACCGGACTCTGCCCATAAAACGGCAGCGCCTCCGACCAATGCCCCCGCAGCCCCTGCTGCCAGTCTCGATAGGCCAGCTCCAAAACGCTAGCCGCCGTAGCCCCCAGCTCTGCCTCCGCCCAAACCACCCGAAAAGGCCGCTTCCAGGCATCTAGCTGCTGCTGCCAGCCCTGAAGCGGCATCACCGCATCGGGCAATAGCGCAGTCATGCCGCCCGCCTCATCCTGGCCGTAGATCGCCCCGTAGATTTCGCCCCGCTGCGCCAGCATCTGCACCGCAAGGTCGGTTTCAGCATCGTCAGACCGAGACTGCCAAGCCAAGGCCGCCAGCGTCGAGACCGCATAGAGCGGCAGGTCAAGCTGCTGCGCCAACGTGCGCGCCGTCACCAGACCCAGCCTGGTGCCTGTAAAGCTGCCCGGCCCTTTAGCCACCGCCAGAAACGCCAGATCAGCCCAGGCTTGGGGCGGCATGAAGTCACTCAGGGTGGAATGCAGATAGTTGGAAACCGCTCGACCCAGCGGCCAGGTTTGGCAGCGCGAATCGCCCGCAAAGTTGCTGATGGCCAGCCCCAGGTCATTGCTGGCCGTATGAATCGCCAGCCCATAGCGATGCGGTTTGAGCGGTGGATAGGTTGCCAAAATTAGTGCCAAAAATTAGTTCAGCAGCCAAAACACTACGGCTTGCCTACACAGCAGCCTATTTAGCCATTATCCTGCAAGAGAGGCAGGCTGCGTTTAGTTTAAGTTTGATTCAGGCAGCTGGACAGCAACCATGGGTTTTCGACAGTTTTCTACTGTAATCTGGGCTGGGGTGAGTTTACTGCCGTTGAGCAGCTGCCGTTCGCTGGTTTGGCAGCCCGCTCAATCACTCTCCCAATCACCCATTCAGCCACCCCTTCACTCTGTCCAACTCTCTGCCGAAGCCGCCCCCATGAACGCTGCCATCGCTGACTTTGACTATGCGGCTAACTTCTCCGAAGGACTAGCCGCCGTCAAGCTCCAAGACCAATATGCCTACCTTACCCCAGCTGGCATACTCGCCTTTCGCCTCGATCCAGCTCTAGACGGAGCCTCCACCTTTGTCGAACAGCGCGCTGTGGTGCGGGTGGCTGACCTCTACGGCTATATTGACCCAACCGGTCGAATTGTCGTCGATCCGCAGTTTGCCGCCGCCAATCCTTACGCTCAGGGGCTAGCTGTGGTGCAGACTGGGCGCGGCCACGGCTATCTTGACCGCTCTGGCCAGCTGGCGATTGAGCCAGAGTTTACGCTCGCCGCTGATTTCTCAGAAGGGCTGGCGGCAGTCAAGCAAGCCGAGCGCTATGGCTACCTGAATTTAATGGGCGACTGGGTGATTGCGGCGCAGTTTGACGATGCCTGGAGCTTTGCCGAGTCGCGGGCGGTGGTAAAAGCAGGCGAGCAGTGGGGCTATATTGACCCAGCGGGCAAGCCTGTGATTGCGCCGCAGTTTGACGGAGCCTTCAGCTTTTCGCAGGGCTTGGCCAGAGTCCGGCAGGGCAGTCGCTGGGGGTTCATCGATCCAGCGGGTCAGCCCAAGATTGCGCCGCAGTTTGACTTTGCCGCTGATTTTGCCGAAGGGCTGGCGGCAGTGCTGGTGGGGCAGAAATGGGGCTATGTGGATCAGACGGGCAAGCTGGCAATTGCGCCGCAGTTTGACTATGCGGCTGACTTCTCAGAAGGGCTGGCAGCAGTCAAACTGGGCAACAAAACTGGGTTTATTGACCGCAGCGGCCAGATTCAAATTGCGCCGCAGTTTCAAAACGCCGGGTCGTTTGCGGACGGCTGGGCTTGGGTAGAGGTGGAAACCCTGACCGGCAGCCGCTGGCGCTATGTTGATCCAGCGGGCGAGTTTCTGAAGCTGGCTCAGCCTTAGCCAGAGCTTTAAACGACAGCCACCGAATCCAGCAGCCGCTCAACGATCTGCTTCGGCTTCTGGCCGCCAGCCGCAATGAGCCGATGCGCCAGCACATGCGGAGCCAGTCGCTTCACATCGTCGGGAATGGCATAGTCGCGGCCTTCCAGGAAAGCCTCGGCCTGCACCGCTCGCTGCAAAGCCACCGTGCCGCGCGGGCTAGCGCCCAAGATCACCGCCTCGTCGGTGCGGGTGGCGCGCACCAGATCCAGCATATATTGCTGCAAATCTGGCTCCACCCAAACTTCGGCACAGTGACGGCGCAGGGTTTTTACTTCCTCTAGCGTAATGCAGGGCTGAAGCGCTTCGGGCTGGATACCCTGGTGCAGCCGCTGCATCATTTGCAGCTCATCTTCTGCGGTGGGATAGCCGAGGCTAAGCGACAGCGCAAATCTGTCCATCTGGGCTTCGGGCAGCGGGAACGTGCCCTGATATTCCACCGGGTTTTGGGTGGCAATCACAAAAAACGGGCTGGGCACAGGCCGCGAAACGCCGTCAATCGTCACCTGCTGCTCTTCCATTACCTCCAGCAAGGCCGACTGGGTGCGGGGCGTAGCGCGGTTAATTTCGTCCGTCAGCAGCACGTTGGTGAAGACGGGGCCTGGCAAAAACAGAAACTCGCCGCTCTGCGGATTCCAGATATTTGTGCCAGTCACATCAGCAGGCAGCAGGTCAGGCGTGCACTGAATTCTTTGAAACTTGCCGTCAATGGAGCGCGCCAGCGATTTGGCTAGCAGCGTTTTGCCCACTCCCGGCACATCTTCCAGCAGCGCATGTCCGCCTGAAAACAGCGCCACCAGCACCAGCCGGATCGCCTCCTGCTTGCCGACAATCGTTTTGCCCAGGTTCTCCACCAGCCGATCGACGCTTTGCCTCATGCTCTTCTTGTTAGTAGTTGTTAGTATTGCGTAATTTTTTTAGCGATGCGCGATTCAGCGCTCAGCTGCACCGACAGAACTGCCTGCAATCTTAGCGGCAGCTGCGACTCCAGAGTTCACGGCTAGTAAATCCAGCTTGGCCTGCTCAGCGTCTCGTTTGATCTGCGCCTTGAGTTCTTCGAGTCCGGCAAACTTTTGTTCGGGGCGCTGAAAGGCTTGCAGGCTCACCGTTAGCTGCTGGCCATAGAGATCGCCCGACCAGTCTAAAAGATGCACCTCTACACTGAGCTGCTGGCCGTTCACGGTCGGGCGATAGCCCAGATTCATCACCGCTGGCTGGCAGCCCGTCGCCGCAGACTCTGCCCAAACGCTGTAGACGCCAGAACGCGGCAAAAACTTCTCGGCAGCGACCTGCAAATTGGCAGTCGGAAAGCCAATGGTTCGGCCTAGCTGCTGCCCTTGCACCACGGTTCCGCTCAGGCTATAAGCCCGACCCAGCAGGGCATTGGCACGATCCAGATCGCCTTGACTCAGGGCAGCGCGAATCGTTGAGCTGCTGATCCGCTCGCCCTGCTGCAAATGCAGTGGAGCAACTGCGACTGCGACCCCGTGCTGAGCGGCCACCTGCTGCAAATCCGCCACCGTGCCCCGACGCTGACAGCCAAACCGAAAGTCTTGGCCGACGCTAATCCAGCGCGCCTGCAAGGCTTCAATCAAAATCTGCTCCACAAACTCCTGAGGCGTCAGGCTAGCCAGCGCTTGATTAAACGGCACTAGCACCAGCTGCTGAATCCCCAATTGCTCCAGGCAAGCTGCTTTTTCAGAGGTTGGCGTTAGCAGCAGCCGTTTTTGTCCGGTGAAAAATTCTTGTGGATGTGGGTCAAATGTCACCACTGTGGGGATTGCCTGGGGAATCGCCGCCGCGCTGGCCGCTTCAGCCACGGGCGCAATCACAGTCTGATGCCCTTGGTGAACGCCATCAAAGTTCCCCAGGGCAATGATTGTCGGCGTTTTAACCGTCGATAGGTGAGAGGCTATCCACACGCTTTACAGCTTGACATAAAACTTGACATAAAATGCAAATCTGGCGCGGCTTGATGCAGCGCCGCATTGCTGAAGGTTAGGCCGCAGATTAGGCCGCAGATTAAGCTGAAATCTGGGTTTCGATGCTCAATTTGCCCGCGCTGCCCGCCACCGCCAGCGTAGAGATCCCAACTTCTAAGCCTTCCCAGGCGACCAGGCTATTCGGAAACTGCTCGGCAGTTAGGCTCTGCACTTGATCCATAAAGTTGTCGTCATGCAGCGGATCGTGATGAAAGATCACCAGCTGCTTCACGTTGGCCGCTTTGGCCACCTTGACCGCCTCCTGCCAGGTCGAATGCCCCCAGCCGATGCGGCTAAGCTGCTCTGAGTAATATTCTTCGTCCGTATAGGTAGAGTCATAGATTAGCAGATCGGCGTTGCGAGCCAGCCGGAGCACGTTTTCATCTAGTCGGTCCGGAAAATGCTCTGTGTCAGTGATATAGGCAGCGGAACCGCCCCGCCAGCTGACCCGATAGCCCACCGCCTCGCCGGGATGGTTCAGCAGCGCGTTTTCAATCCGCACCTCGCCTAGCTGCACCGGCTCGTTCACCGTCAGGTTATAGAACTTCAGATCAGCCCCCATCACCTGTAGCGGCACCGGGAAATTGGGATGCAGCATCTGGTCATTCAGCCGCTGCTCAATCGTGGAGCCATTGGGGGCAACGGTGCCATAGATGTGAAAGCGATTGTTGGGAATGAAAGCCGGGACAAAAAACGGAAAGCCCTGGATGTGATCCCAGTGAGAATGCGTAAAAAACAGGTGCGCCTCAACCGGCATTTCAGCCGTCAGCGCCTGCCCCAACACCCGCAGCCCCGTGCCGCCATCAAAGATCAGCCGCTGTCCTCCCACCCGCATCTCAATGCAGGAAGTGTTGCCGCCATAGCGAACGGTGCTTTGCCCTGGACAGGCGATGCTGCCCCTCACACCCCAAAAACGAACCGTAAACTGGTCTTGCAGATTCAACATCAGCAGTTTTTGTCAGAATTCACCACGCTCAAAGCTATCCTCAGAAGGTATCAACTTTACAGTTCATTCTGAATCTTTAGCCTTTTGTCCGGAAGATAGCCCTGATCTAGCGCTCAATCAAAACCCCGGCACTCAAGCCATATCGTCACTCTCTAGCTTGGCAGGGAACAGCAGATCTGAATCATAAGGTGGAGGTAGCGCCGCAGCAAATCTACTCACAAATTTACTGAAGCGATGCAGCAAATCAGACTTGCTCCAGGGTCTAACTCCCAGTCAGCTGATCTGGATAGGCCGATCGATTCGACTCAGGCATGAGCCGTTGGTCTGCACCTCTGTAGGAAAATTATCACCTTTATCGACCGTTTGACAGGGCGCTGATCACAGCTTGAGCCAAAAAAACACCGTAAATTCTCTAGAAAGCGTGAAAGATCTGGATCAAGTTCAGCAAACTGACAGAAATCCTAGTTCGGATCATTCTGGATCATCATGCCTCTAGGTAAAACTTGCGGCCTTGCAGGTTGGCAATCCCCACCGCGCAGGTGAGATTGTACTGAAGTGGCGTGACGGTGATGTAGTTTTGGCCAATTGCCTGCACGTCAGTCGGAATCTGCTGAAACCAGGCCAAATCAAAGTCAGTGCCTTTTAGCTTCAGCGCCTCAGCCGATTCCAGCAGGGGTTCATTCACTTCTTCAATCACCTCGCCCGCCAGCCAGTAGTAAGTCTTGCCTCTGGGGTCAACCCGCTTCTCAAACTGGTCAAAATAGCGGCGCAAACCCTGCCGCGTCATCGCCACGCCGGCAATTTCGGCAGCGGGAATGGCTGGCACATTCACATTCAGCAGCATCACTTCAGGCAAGGGCGCGGCGCTTAGCTGTGCCACCAGCGTTTTGGCGAAGCTGGCAGCAGGCTGAAATTCCTGCACCGCAAAGCTGCTGAGGCTGAAGGCAATGCTGGGGATGCCTTCTAACACGCCTTCCATTGCCGCCGAAACCGTGCCGGAATAGAGCACGTCTGTACCCAGATTCGCGCCGTGATTAATCCCGGACAGCACCATATCTGGCGGCTCGTCTAGCAAAGCCCCTAGCGCCAGCTTCACACAGTCAGAGGGCGTCCCCGAACAGGCCCAGGCCGGAATGCTAGGGTGAAACACCGACTCCACCCGCTCAGCCCGAATCGGCTTATGCAGCGTCAGGCCATGCCCAGTCGCAGAGCGCTCGCGATCAGGGCAGACCACCGTCACCTGATGTCCGGCTTCGGCCAAGCTGTTGGCCAGACTGCGAATGC
This sequence comes from Synechococcales cyanobacterium PMM_0073, assembly GCA_949127695.1. GTDB lineage: Bacteria > Cyanobacteriota > Cyanobacteriia > Elainellales > Elainellaceae > Elainella. The sequence continues at coordinate 3,151 of CASBQH010000114.1, read as the reverse complement.
CCAGGGCAAAAATGCCGTCGTCATTGCTCACCAAAAGCTTCATGGAAATTCTTCAACGTTAGAGAGTTCAAGTCCAGTGTAGAAGGCTGGGGTTCAGCGAGGGCTGATCTGGCTAACCTGATCTGGCTTACACTGATGAAGTATAAGACTGAATCTTGTTATCTCTCTCAGTTCAGGCAGCATGACCCCGCTCGATACCCCGCTCGAAACTCAGTTGACCCGCTTACGCCAGGAAGCCCAGCAGGCGCTCGCCGCCATCATCACGCTCGAAGACCTAGAGCAGCTCCGGATCAAGTATCTGGGCAAGAAAGGCAGCCTCTCGCAGCTGTTGGGCGGCATGGGCAAGCTGAGCGCCGAAGAGCGTCCCAAAATTGGCGCTTTGGCCAACGAAGTTAAAGAGGTGCTCCAGGCTGATCTGGATCAAAAGCGCGATCAGCTTCAGGCCGTCCAAATTGCAGCCCAGCTGGAGGCCGAAGCGATCGACGTGACGATGCAGGGCTATTACAGCCCGCAGGGGCGGGAGCATCCGCTCACCAGCACCATCGACCGGATGATCGATGTTTTTGTTGGTCTGGGGTACACGGTCGCGACCGGCCCCGAAATGGAAACAGACTACTACAACTTCGAGGCGCTCAACTTCCTGCCCGATCACCCAGCTCGCGACATGCAGGACACGCTGTTCTTGCCCGATGGCAACATTCTGCGGACGCACACCTCTTCGGTGCAGATCCGCTATATGGAAGACAACGATCCGCCGGTGCGAATTATTATGCCGGGGCGCTGCTACCGCCGCGATACTGTAGATGCCACCCACTCGGCGGTCTTCCACCAGCTCGAAATCCTGGCTGTGGACGAGGGGCTGAGCTTTACCGACCTGCGCGGCACAATCAAAGTCTTTCTTGAAGCGATGTTTGGCGAGATCCCCATTCGGTTTCGCCCCAGCTTCTTCCCCTTCACCGAGCCTTCTGCCGAGGTAGACGTGCAGTGGCGCGGGCGCTGGCTGGAGGTAATGGGCTGCGGCATGATTGACCCCAACGTGCTCAAAGCCGTCGGCTACGATCCCGAAACCTACACGGGCTTTGCGGCGGGCTTGGGCGTGGAGCGAATCGCCATGGTGCTGCACCAAATTGACGATATCCGCCGTCTCTATGCCAGCGATCTGCGGTTTTTACGCCAGTTTTGAGCAAGTTAAGCCAGCCATGCCTGCCCCCAACCTCTATCAAACTGATTTTTATGCCTGGACGCAGGAACAGTCAAAGCTGTTGCATCGCCAGCAGTGGCAACAGCTCGATCTGGCCAATTTGATCGAGGAGGTCGAAGCCTTGGGCAAACAGCAGCGCCAAGAACTTCGCAATCGGCTGAGTCTGCTGCTGGGGCATCTGTTGAAATGGCAGTATCAGCCGCAAAAGCGCAGTCGGAGCTGGCTGGCCACCATCCGGATTCAGCGGCTGGATCTGGCTGAACTGCTGGAAGATAACCCCAGCCTTCAACCCGATCTGGTCAGATCGCTGGGCAAAGCCTATATGAAAGGCATTGAGCTAGCGGTGAAAGAAACAGATCTGCCCAGCCGCAGCTTCCCCCAAACCTGCCCATACAATCTAGCCGAACTCTTAAATCCCGGCTTTTACCCCGGTGAACCCAGCGATCTAATCAACGAATAAAACTTAGCCCTGCGTCTCGCCCAAATAGCGCGTCAGGTAGGGCGAAAACACCTCATAGATCAGCGTCAGCGGGCGTCCGTGATGCCAGAACAAATAGTGGCGTCCCCAGAATGGCCCCTGCTGCTCAAAGGCGCGCTCCAAGGGCTGCGAATGGCCGTAGTGCAGCCCCCGCACGTCACGGTATAGCTCAGTTCGCAGGCGGGCGAGGCTGGCCCAAATCGGCAGCGAGCGGTTTTGCAAATACTCATCGACATGGCTGGCTTCCCACCAAGAAGTGGCATAGGCTAGCCGCTGCCCGCTGGCGGTTCGCAGCCAGACCTGCCGCCGCACCCAGGGGCCAGGCACCATCTGAATCGGCGCAGGTGCCCCATCTGTGCCTTTAGTCCCATCTGTGCCTTCAGCTCCGGCGGGCGACATATCGATCACGTCCACCTCGGTGGGTTCGCCGGTCAGGAGCTGGAGGTGGCGAGTGGGAGAACCGTCGCCCAACAGCAGCATTTGCCAGGGTGGGGCTAGCTGCTGGTGTGGCAGACCGCTGGCTACTAGGTCTTCGCCTGCCTCCCAGATTGGATCAAGCGCATACCAGGCTGGTTTTGCCAGACTTTGAGAAGAGGTGAAGGCTGAAGTCAAAATTGGTTACAAAAGTTAATTTTTCCTGTCTTTATCCTAGCAGGAGCCTAATGCCGCAGGCCGTGCCAGCAAACAAAAGCGCCAAACCAGTTTCCTAGTTTGACGCTTTGTGAATGAATGCGGATGGCGAGACTCGAACTCGCAAGGCAAAGCCACACGCCCCTCAAACGTGCGCGTATACCAATTCCGCCACATCCGCAGGTTATTTAAAGCAGCGAGAGGATCTGATGCCGCTTCAGCACTCAAGTATAGGTTGCGCTGATCTGATCTGGCAACCTGGATCTGGCTGAGAGGGATTGCGAATTATTGCGCCAGATCGCTTGATCAAAAACTGAGCGGGCATCTTAAGCAGGGTTCGTTTCTGAAAATTGCATCAAAATTGCATCTACCATGTATCAAGATTCTCTTCGCTCGCTCCGCCGACGCGCAGTTCGGCATTCTGTTTCAAGCCGTCGCTCTACTTTAGGCTTTACGTTAATTGAAACGCTGGTGGTAATCGTAATCGCCGGGATTTTGGCTAGCATTTTGGCTCCGGGCTGGCTGGGACTACAGACGACAGCCAACCTGAACGCAGCTCAGGATGCGGTTTTGCAGGCAATGCGCCAGACTCAGGTGCAGGCGATTAATCAACGCCAGCACTGGCAGGTGGGGTTTCGAGAAGTGAACGATCAAGTCGAATGGGCCAGCTTTGCGCCCAGCTTTGCCCCCAGCTTTGTCCCAGTCTGGCAGCCGCTTCATCCCGACGTGCGGATTGCGCGGGATACCACCACGCTCAGACAAAATGCTCAGGGCTATTTTGTTGAGTTTAACGACAAGGGCAACGTCACGCCGCCATTTGGTCGGCTGAATCTGGCCAGCAG
>CASBQH010000113.1 GCA_949127695.1 Synechococcales cyanobacterium PMM_0073 | reverse complement strand
GCCGACAGGCATTGGCCGTGGTCTGAGCCGCAATCTGTTCTAGCGAAACCTGCCGCAGCCGCGCCACCTGCTCAGCCACATGCAGCACATAGGCGGGCTGATTGCGCTTTTCGCCGCGTCGCGGCACGGGCGCAAGAAACGGACAGTCGGTTTCAATTAGCAGGCGCTCATCGGGCACCATCTGAGCCGAGGCTTGCACTTGCAGGGCATTTTTAAAAGTAACAATGCCGCTGAAGCTGATATAGAACCCCAGATCCAGAAATAGCTCTGTTTCTTCGGGACTGCCGCTCCAGCAGTGCATGACGCCTTTCACTGCCCCCTGCGCTTGCCAAAACTCCTGCAAAATCGCCGCCATCCGCGCTGCCGCATCTCGGCAGTGAATGATCACAGGCAGATCAAGCTGATGGGCAATCGCTAGCTGCGCTCGGAAAACTGACTCTTGCAGCGCTTGACTGTCAGATTTAAAAAAATCTAGCCCCATCTCGCCAATTGCCACGACTCTGGGATCTGACTGAGCCAGCGCCAAAATTTCAGCGCCAGAATCAGCCGACCACTGCTCGACATCGAGCGGATGTAGCCCGACTGCCAGCGAGAGTTCAGGGAAGCGATCGGCCAGCTTGACCATGCTGCCAAACTCCGAAGGCTGGACGCAAGAATGCACCAGCTTCACCACGCCTGCGGAGCGCCAGCGCTCGGCGACTTCCTCTAGATCAGCGGCAAAGCTGTCGAAATTGAGGTGAACATGGGTGTCAACTAGCTGCATGGATTAGCTGATTAATGAGCTGACTGATAAGCTGCATGGGGGTTGCTCTGGCTTGAACCCACTGGCTCAAGCTTTGGTTGCAACTTCGGCTTCCTGTGCCTTCAGCAGCTTGGCCAGCCGAGCCTTACGCCGAGCCGCAGTGTTGGGGTGAATTACGCCGCGCTTGACGGCCTTGTCAATCTTGCTCACCGCTGCCGAGAGAGTGGTTTGAACCGTTTGCATGGATTCAGCAGTCGGATCTGCCGCATAGCCATCAACCGCGCTGACATAGCGCTTGATCAGCGTTTTGGACGCAGACTTATAGGCTTTGTTTTCCAGACGGTTGCGTTCTGCAATTTGAATGCGCTTGATTGCTGACTTAATATTTGCCACAGTAACTCTAGAGGTAGGATTTTAGAAAAAGTGCTTTCAGCAATCCACAATTCTAGCGAAAGACTTGACAAAACCGCCAGTAAATCTGCTGTGCACTCTACATAAATCTGCTGAAAAACCAGGTTAAGCTAAAGACACGGCTCCGCGCCGATAGTGATTCAGCCCGCTATGATGACTATATAGAATGCACAATAGAATGCACATACAGAATGCGGATTCTGTACCCTACTCCCGACCTAGCGTTTCTCACACAATCTGGCAATGCTGCGAATTATTACTCAGCGCGCTGAGGCTCTAACTGAGCTAAGGCGAATCTGCGATCGGACTCACGACGATCAGGTTGTTCACAAAGAGGCAACGGTGCGGGAGGTGCTGCAAGCCGTGAAGCGGCAGGGTGATAAGGCGGTGCTGCATTACACCGAAGAATATGACCAGGTGAAGCTGGCGGCTGAAGGTTTGCGCGTCACCGGAGCAGAGCTAGATGCGGCCTATCAGCAGGTTTCTCCAGAGCTATTGAGCGCGATTCAGCTCGCCTGTCGGCAGGTGGAGGCATTCCATCGGCAGCGGTTGCCCAAAAGCTGGGTGCAGTTTGGCGAAGACGAGGTGGTGCTGGGCAAGCGCTATAACCCAGTCGATCGGGCTGGACTCTATGTGCCCGGTGGCAGAGCGGCCTATCCCAGCACGGTGATCATGAATGCGATTCCGGCTAAGGTGGCCAAGGTGCCTCGGATCGTGATTACGACACCGCCAACCCCGGATGGCACGGTGAATCCGGCGGTGCTGGTGGCGGCGCAGGAGGCTGGCGTCAGCGAGGTCTATCGGGTGGGCGGGGCGCAGGCGATTGCAGCTTTGGCCTACGGCACAGAAACCATCCCGAAAGTGGACGTGATTACAGGCCCCGGCAATATCTACGTGACGCTGGCCAAAAAGCTGGTCTACGGCACGGTCGGCATCGATTCGCTAGCAGGGCCTTCTGAAGTGCTGATCATTGCCGATCGCTCGGCCAATCCTCGGCATGTAGCGGCAGATTTGCTGGCGCAGGCAGAGCATGATCCAATGGCGGCGGCGATTTTGCTGACGCCGGATGCTGATTTGGCGACCAAAGTGGTGGCAGAGGTGAAGCAGCAGCTGGTGAACCATCCGCGTCGGCTGCTGACCGAAAAAGCGATTGCCCATTACGGCCTGATTGTGGTGGTGGAGTCGCTAGAAGCTGCCGCCGCCCTCTCAAATGAGTTTGCCCCGGAGCATTTGGAATTAGAAATCGCCGAACCCTGGGAGCTGCTGGAGAAAATTCGGCATGCCGGAGCGATTTTCCTGGGCTATTCTACGCCGGAAGCGGTGGGTGATTATTTGGCTGGCCCGAACCATACGCTGCCGACTTCTGGCTCGGCTCGGTACGCCTCGGCGCTCAGCGTTGAGACCTTTATGAAAAGCTCTAGCCTGATTCAATATTCGCCGCAAGCATTAGAGCGAGTAGCGGCGGCAGTGGACGTGCTGGCGACAGCGGAGGGCTTGCCTTCGCACGCCGATTCAGTCAAGTTCAGAACGCAGCAGCAAGAGGCAACATGCCTAGATGCTGAGCTGCCAACGGGTGAGTAGCATCTAGCGTGGATTTTGGTTTAAAGCTGGCTCAAAAAATGTCGTAGCCGCAGCAGGCTGAGCGTCTGCCCCAGATTCAGCGGCAGCAGCGACACGCCTTCTAGGGTTGACTGCACCCAGCCTTCGCCCCAATACCATTGGTGAAAGCCGTCGATGCCCTGGCTCATCACCAGCCGAATGCTGTTGGCTTCCACCTGCTCAACCTGATGCCGCACCGCGACAGGGCCTAGCCAGCTGGTGAAGACGGTGCCGGTTTGCAAGCTGTCGGGCAATCCGGCTGAGAAGGTTTGGGGAGCGAGCCACTGGCGAAACTGCGCTGGACGAACCAGGCTGTCGCGGATTTGCTGCTGGGAGGCGGCGAGTTCGATTCGCAGGCTGCTATGTTGAAACGTACCGAGCATAGAACTTGTGAGGAATGAGGAATCAGGGTGGGCGCTTCTTCAGCGTAACCTACTGCTAAGCGCTTATTGGAGTTTGATGAGGGTTAAGTCATGTCTGAGTCAATTGCCGTGAGCGTCAAGCTGTTTGCCGCCTACCAAGAAGCCTATGGTCTGCCGGAGCTGGAGCTAGATCTGCCCGCCGGCACTACAGTTGGGCAACTGCGGGATCGATTGATTGCGGAGCATCCGCAGCTTGAGCAGTGGCGCGACGTGACGCGATTTGGGGTGAATTGGGAATTTGTGGCAGCGGATAGAGCATTGCAGTCGGGCGATGAAGTGGTGTTGATTCCGCCTGTGAGCGGCGGGTGAGTCACTGAAAAGCTGAGTATGGGATCTTGAGCTGTTGCATAGCGGTTGCCCCCTTCCCCAGCCCTACCCCCAAATTTGGGGGCAGGGAGCCAGAGTTAGGATTCTGGTAACTCGCCGAACCGGGCACGAT
>CASBQH010000112.1 GCA_949127695.1 Synechococcales cyanobacterium PMM_0073 | reverse complement strand
TAACCTGCGCCAGTTCGGCCATCATGGCGCTGTCAATTTGCAGACGCCCTGCCGTATCAATAATGACGGTATCAATCCCATCTTCTCTGGCTTTGGCCACAGCTTGACGGGCGATTTCGACTGGGTTGACATCTTGGCCCAGCTCAAATACCGGCACGCCAATTTGCTCGCCCAGCGTCACCAGCTGATCAATTGCCGCCGGACGGTATACGTCAGTTGCTACCAGCAGCGTACTGCGCTCTAGCTTGCGGAGATGCAGGGCGAGCTTGGCGGTGGCGGTAGTTTTACCCGTACCCTGCAAGCCCGCCATCAGCACAATGGTGGGCTTAGTAGACGAATCGGCCAGCGGCACGTTGGTTTCGCCCATGATGGCAGCCAGCTCGTCATAGACGATTTTGATGAACTGCTGCCCCGGATTGACGCCCGCCACCACCTCGGCTCCCAGCGCTTTCTCCTGCACGTCGGCTACAAATGCTTTGACCACTTGCAGGCTCACATCGGCCTCCAGCAAGGCACGCCGCACCTCTCGCAGCGCCTCCTGCACGTTGGCTTCGCTAATTTTGTCCTGTCCCCGGATTTTCTTCCAGGCTCCCTCAAGGCGATCGGCTAGGGCGTCAAACATAGGGCAAGCTGAGTCGTCATACAAGCTGTCGCCTTTTATTTTAACGAATCGCGGCAAAGTCCCGCGCTTTAGATATTCAGCGATATTCGGCTAATTCTCTGGCTGGAGGAGCGTCAGCCCCAGCAGCACAATCAGCATTACCACCAGCGCCAGCGCCGCACCCAGCGGCCAATTGTAGGCAACGCCAAACTGCGAGGAGATTAAATTGCCCAACAAAATGCCGCTGGTTCCGCCCACTAAACTTGGGGTAATAAAGTCGCCCATCGTCAGGGAGAAGACGTTAATTGAGCCAGCCAAGATTCCCGGCATGACCAGCGGCAGCACGATCCGGCGGAAGGTGATGGCGGGCTTGGCGTTGAGATCGGCTGAGGCTTCAAGCAAGGGCTTTGGCAAGCGTTCAAAGGCGGTAATAATCGGCAAAATCATGAATGGCAGCCAGAGATGCACGAAGGTGAGCGTAGTGGAAAATTGGTTATAGAGAAAGATGGAGCTGGGCTGCTGCAAAATTCCTAGCCCCAGCAGGACGCCGTTGAGCAAGCCGCTGTAGCCCAGAATAATTTTCCAGGCAAAGACGCGCACCAAATAGCTCGACCAGAGCGGCAGAATCACCAGCAGCGTCAGGATGCTGCGGTTTCGTTCACTCTGCTGGCTGATCCAGTAGCCCAACGGCAGCGCAATCACAATATCAATTAGCGTCACGCCCAGAGCGGTGAGCAGGGTTCTCAGCAGTACGGTTTGGTAGGCGCTGTTGGTAAAAATAGTCTGAAAATTGATCAGGCTAAATTCTTTGATAATCTCAAATGACTCTAGCCGCCAGAAGCTGTAGAGCATCAGCAGCGCCAGCGGCACAAAGTAAAGCAGTGTCATCCAAAGCAAGGGCGGCAGCAGCGAGGCATATAGCCCCAGCCTGAGCGGGCGCGATCGCAGCGTAGTCGAAAGGCTCATGGGGTTGTGCGGTTTTGAGGTGCGGTGTCAAAAATAGAGCAGTCTCTGTAGCCTACCTGCAATTGAGCTAACTCAGCTTGACAGCCCAACGCTGACGCATTCGATCAAAGCCTAATGCCTGACCAACTGGCCACTATTGGCCACCACCCCAGCGCGGACGAGCCGAGGACTGCATCCAGCTAATCTGAATCGTTGGCTGGTTTACCTGAGTCACCTGAGCGACCTGAGCGACCTGAGCAGAAGCCCAGCAGCCAGAGCCAGCTGTGGCTAAACCGATAATCATTAAGCTAACTAAAGCAAGACATAGACGCATGGCGATAATTCTCCAAAAGGCTGCAAAGGGGCTGATCTGCGCCTCTTGTCAGGAGCAAAGCCGCATCCTGAAAGAAGGGTTGGGTGGCTTCAGCCCGCAGTCCATTTGCCTGCATAAACCGTTAGCCTTACCCTATTGATTAGCGTCTCAGATCTGTTTTGCCAGATTGCCTCAGTAAAGATCTCACTTTGGCTCAGTTAGCTCAGCAGCTGGCTCAGCAACCAGATTTGACGGCGGCGGAACATTCAGGGGAACGTAAACATGGCGGGTCGGGAATCGTTTCGAGCGACGAGAACGGGGAGCGACCTCGTAGACGAGCGCAGAATTAAACGCGGCTGGACGCGCAAATCAGCGGCTTTTGCTCAGACTGCTGGGGTAGGAGTTGCGACGCTAGGACGATTCTGGGACGGCACGAGTCGGCTCGACAAAGCCTCGATTATGGGGATTTTTAGGGCGGTTGGCCTAGAAAACTGGAAAGACTATGTGGAGGTTGCGGAGGTTGCCGAACCTACTGCAATATCGCCAGCAGTATCACCTTTGGCGTCACCCGCAGCAGCATCGGCAATACCATCTGCGCCATCGCCCGCAGCTCGCCCGCCAATTCGCGATGGCCTGCCCGAATGTCCGGTGTTTTATGGCCGCAGCAAAGACCTAAGGCTGCTCTCAGGCTGGGTGCTGCAAGAAAACTACCGGGTGCTGGCGATTTTGGGCATTGGCGGCTTGGGCAAAACTGCCTTTGCGATCAAGCTAGTCGAACAGCTGCTGCCCCAGTTTGAGGGCGTGATCTGGCGTTCGATGCAACATGCGCCCACGCTGCCCGAATTGATTGCCGAGCTGTTAGAGCTGCTGGCCGCTCCGCCCGTCACCGCTCGCCCCATTGACAAGCTGATCAAACAGCTTCAGCAGCAGCGAATTTTGCTGGTGCTAGATGGCTGGGAGGCATTGCTGCAAGGCGGCGGCTATGCCGGAGACTACCGCGATATCTATCCAGACTACGGCTTGCTATTGGCCGAACTGGGTCAGCAGTCCCACCAGAGCTGCGTGATTATTACCAGC
>CASBQH010000111.1 GCA_949127695.1 Synechococcales cyanobacterium PMM_0073 | reverse complement strand
TTGGCTCAGTTCAGCCCAGCACTGTCAAATTTGCCGCCAGCGGCAGCGAAGCCACCATTGCTGCCACCGCTGCCGCTGGCGGCAAATTTGACAGTGCTGGGCTGAACTGAGCCAACCGCAGTCGGAAGAACGGGAGGCGCGACGTAGCCCCAGAACTGACTGGCGTCAAGGCTGCGGGCACCTTGGACGATTGCCAGATATTCGCCAGTCAGCCGATTTTGAATGATCGTGCTGTTGGCCGCTGCGCCTGTGCCCCGCCGAATGGTTAGATCCGCAAACTTCAGGGTTGGCAGCTCTAGAGCATCTTCGCCCGTTTTAAAGTCGGTGATTTTGAGCGTGTTGCTCAGCCGCGCTGTGCCTGCTTCCAATACAAATCGGTCGCGTCCGGCTCCGCCTGTGCTGCGATCCGCGCCGCCTTTGCCGTTGAGGATATCGTCGCCTGTGCCGCCCACCAAAATATCCGCATCTTTGCCGCCCAACAGCTGATCCTGTCCAGCTTCGCCGTAGAGCGAGCTACGGCCAGTCCCGCCATTTAGCAAATCGTTGCCAGTCCCGCCATAGAGCCGGTCATTGCCCGCTTCGCCGTAGAGGGCGTCGTCGCCGCCCTGGCCTCTGAGCGTATCGTTGCCCGCTCTGCCGCGCAGAATGTCGTTTTTGGCTCCCCCGGTTAAGGCATTGCTCTGACGGTTGCCAGATAGCCGGAGGCGCGAACTGGGGAGCGCTAGGTCAGAGAGCCTGCTTGAGCTGAGTCCCGGCAGCGTTGTCGAGTTGGATTGGGCATCAAAAAATGGGGCGATTCCGGCGGAATGCTGCCCGCTCGTCTGTTCCATCAAAACCATGACTTAAAAACCTTGAAACTGCGGCGAAATTGGTAGTACACCCGCAGATCTCGAAGCGCTTCCCTTGTTTTGTTGTAGCGCGTTGGGGCGAGCCATCACCTCAGCAGTTTTTCGGATTTGGTCTGGGCTTTGGGTCTGGGCTGGCTAAAACATCCAGTCGCCGGGAAATGGCTCAATCAAACCCGGCTGATCCGGCTTTTTTAAGGTGGTCGGCGGTCGGTCGCTGCTCCAAGCCCACCAAACCGTGCCGCATTCACAGTCATAAAACTCTTGCCACTTGCGCTGATGCGTTTCGGTATAGACGGGCGCGCGGCGGTTAATCCAAACCTGCTGGGCTTTGTCGGGCAGGCTGCGACAGCTGGGGCAGCAGAACTCGCTGGCGTGAATCGCCCTGGCCGTCCAGTCGGGTGAAATTTGCGCGAATGCATCCATGCCAGAATTCTGCGGCGAAGAGGAACATTCTTATCCTACATGCTTATTCTCTGGGAAGCTTTGAGCCAGTCGAGCCGCCGCTGGTTCACTCTATTAGCATTTTCGGCTATTCTCTGTAGGTAGAATTGACCGCTGTTCCTGCATCCGCCAAGGCAACCCCATGACTCTGCTCAATTTAATCTCGTTCTTTGGCATTTTTGCGCTCTGCGGTATTGCTTGGCTGTGCTCTGAAAATCGCCGCCCGCAGGTTTTTCCCTGGCGCGTGGTGATTGCCGGACTGCTGCTCCAGTTTGTGCTGGCGGCGCTGGTGTTTGTGGTGCCGGGAACCCGCAACCTGCTGCAACTTTTCAGCAACTTGCTGAACGTGCTGTTTGAAGCCTCAGAGGCCGGAGCGCGGTTTGTGTTTGGCACATTGGTGCCGCTGCCGGGAGAAGAGCCCTTGCTGCTGGCTCCTTTGGCGGCAGGCGAAGTCTGCTCTAGCAGCACTACGGGCGAGATTTTGACCGGACTCTGCGGCGTGCGGCTGGGCTATATTTTTGCCGTGCGAGCCTTGCCTGCGGTGATTTTCTTTTCGGCGCTGGTGTCGCTGCTCTACAGCCTGGGAATCTTGCAGGTGCTGACGCACTGGTTTGCCAAGATTTTTTATACGACGATGCGGCTGAGCGGGGCTGAAGCCTTGAGCGGCGCAGCCAACATTTTTGTCGGGATTGAGGCGGCCATTGTGGTGCGGCCTTTTTTGGCACAGATGACGCGCAGCGAGCTATGCGCGATTTTAGCCTGCTGCTTTGGCACGACAGCCTCAACGGTGCTGGCGATCTATGCGCTGCTGCTGCGGCCTGTATTTCCCAATATTCTGGGGCATCTGGTTTCGGCTTCCATCATGGCGATTCCAGCCTGCTTTCTGCTAGCCAAAATCTTAGTGCCCGAAACCGAAAAGCCGCTGACTACCGGCAGCCTGCCCGATGCGTTTTGGGCGGTTCAGCTTGACCCAGCCGCCCAAGAAGAGCGCCTCAGCCCAATGGATGCCGTAATTACGGGAGCAATGGAAGGCTTGCGGATGGCGGCGACGATTGCGTCCGTGCTGATTGCGGTGCTGGGGCTGGTGTTTTTGGTAAATCAGTTTTTTGTGGCGCTGGCCGATTTGGCCGACTCTGAAAATATTGTCCTGCAACCGATTGGGCAGATCTTTCGGTTGATTAGCCTGCAAAATATTCTGGGCGTCTTGTTTTTCCCACTGACGCTGCTGACCGGCGTTTCGCTGGATGCGCGGGAGCTGTGGGAAGCCTCGGTGCTGATTGGGCAGCGCCTGGTGCAAACCGAAATTCCCTCTTACCAGCAGCTAGCCGCCGCCAGCGCTCTGCCCGCCGAGAGCCGAGTTTTGAGCGACCGAGCCTTGCTGATTGTCAGCTACGCGCTCTCAGGGTTTGCCCACTTTGCCTCAGTCGGGATCTTTGTGGGCGGCTTGAGCGCGCTGGCTCCAACTCGCCGCAAAGAGATTGCCGAGCTAGGCTGGAAGGCTTTGCTGGCCGGAACGCTGGCCACCTATATGATCGCCTGCATGGCCGGACTGTTTGACACAGGCAATCCCAGCATTCTGGGTCGGCCTGAGGTTCCAGCAATTACGGCTCCGGCTAGCCCCAGCCCTCCACCGGCTAGTCCCTAAGCGCCCGCTGCCTTTACTTTGGCGCGATAGAGCAGCTTTTCGCCTTGTCGATAGCCCGGATTGCTGACTGTGACTAGCTCTCCGGCTTCGACGCTGCCTGCAAC
>CASBQH010000110.1 GCA_949127695.1 Synechococcales cyanobacterium PMM_0073 | reverse complement strand
TGCTAGAAGCTTGGCTGGAGCATTAGCAAAATTGATATCAGATTTTTCTACATCTAGTGGAATTAAGAGGCTGATCACACTACCATTGGGGAGGCATCAGGCAAAATGGCAGCATCTAGATCTTTGTGTCGCTTAGGCAGGCCGGTCAAGATATCAGCATGATTTGGTTCAGCTGTAACTTTTATAGCCGCGAATGGGTATATTCTATTTGGGCTTTCAGCCCTAAAAATCAGGATTTAGTAGGATTCTAGGGAGATTTCTCCAATGCCTTACCAGGGTGGGACTGAGTTTCAAGTCAACGAAGAGCTTTCGCGTGAGCAAGTCACTTCAAACACAACAGTCCTCACAACAACTACCATCAACGAACGCTCTACCCAGGCGCTGGGTATGGATGCGAACGGCAATATTATTATCACCTGGTCTAGTGAAGGGCAGGATGATCCAGCTGACCCGACTGGCTGGGGGGTTTATGCGCGGCGCTACGATGCGGCCACCCAAACCTGGGGCAAAGAGTTTCTGGTCAACCCACCCTTAACTGGCTCAGGCAATCCTTACGAGGGGCCACAGTTAGCCTCTGCCGTAGCGGTAGACGACGCGGGTAACTTTGTCATCACCTGGACGAGCGACTCTGTAAACCAAACGGATGATCCGAACAGCTATGGCATCTATGCTCAGCGCTACGATGCAAACGGCCAGTCAATCGGTTCTGCACTCCGGATCAATCAAACCACGAGCCGGGATCAAACTGATTCGGCCATTGCCATCGACCCTGACGGTAAGACAGGCGCAAACGACGGCGGCTTTGTCGTTACCTGGACGAGCCGTAACCAGGACACATCCGGTTCGCGGGGGGTCTATGCGCGGCGCTACAACGCAGACGGCACGCCCAAAGATGCTGCTGACGTGCTGGTCAATACGACGACAGCACTCGATCAGCTCCATTCCACCGTAGCAATGGCGGCAGATGGGAGCTACGTAATCGTCTGGGAGAGCTTTGGTCAAACGGGCACAGGCTGGGATGTTTTTGGCCAGCGGTTTAACGCAGATGGCACCAAAGCAGGCGGCGAATTTGCGATCAATAACAGCACCGCAGGCGACCAACGGAATGCCAATGTATCAATGGATGCGGCTGGCAATTTCGTCGTGACCTGGACGGGCGTTCAGTCGGGCTTCGGCAACGAAATCTATGCGCGGCGCTACAGCAAAGACGGTACGCCGCTGGGCAATGAGTTTAACGTCAGCGCTACTACTGCCAACGGTGTGGCAGGCGACCAGAGAGACTCGCAGGTGAAGGTGCTGAAGGACGGCAGCTTTATTGTTACCTGGACGGGCGGCAACGGGAACAACGACATCTATGCCAGACGCTATGGCGCGAATGGCCTTCCCCTGTCAAATACCGAAGGCGGCGAACCGTTTATCGTCAATCAGGGGCTGAACGGCAACCAAACTTTTGCCTCTGTGGGAGCCGATGCGAATGGCAACTTTGCGGTGGCCTGGACAGGCAATCAAAGCGGCGACGACGATGTTTATAGCCGAATTTATCAAGTTGATGCTTCGGCCAACACCGCACCGACCAATATTACGCTGAGCAATGCCTCAACTCCCGAAAACGTTGCGGCCAACAGCCCAATTGGCACGCTGGCTACGGTGGACGCAGAAGGCGGCAGTTTTACATACGAGTTGGTAGATGCGGCGGGCAACCCCGACCCCAACAGCGCCTTTACAATCGTCGATTCTGATAACGACGGTGTATTTGAGCTGCGAATCAAGGCATCGCCTGACTTTGAAGCGCAGCCAAACTACCCGATTCGGATCAAAACTACCGATTCGGGCGGCCTCAGCTTTATCAAGCAGTTCACGGTTGCGATCACCAACCTGAACGAACAGCCGACCGATATCGGCATTACTTCAAATACAGTCAACGAGAACCTATCTGCGGGAACAGTGGTGGGCGCACTCTCCACGATTGATCCAGATGCAGGCGACACGGCTGGATATACGCTGATTACCAGTCCGCTTGGCCCTGACAACGCTGCGTTTGATATTATCAACGGCAATCTTGTCACCAAAGCGTCGTTTAACTTTGAAGCGAAGAGCAGCTACACGATCTATCTGCGAACGACTGATTCAGGGGGAAATCAGTTTCAGAAGCAGCTGACGATTAACGTTGGTGACGTAAACGAGAATCCGACTGATGTCCTGCTGAGTGCCACCAGCATCAACGAAAACGTACCTGCCAACTCGGTGATTGGTAATTTTACAGGCACTGATCCAGATGCAGGCGATGCGGCGACGCTCACCTACTCACTGGCTCCAAGCGGGACTGATAATGCGGCATTTACAATTGTCAATAACCAGCTGCAAATCAAGGCTTCACCTGATTTTGAGACTAAGCCTACCTACTCGATTCGGGTGCGAGCCACCGACAGTCGCGGGCTGTTTTTTGACAAAGCCTTCACGATTAGAATCAACGATCTGCCGGAAACTCCGGGCAACCAAGCTCCCACCGATGTTCTCCTGAGTCCCAGCATTGTTGATGAGAATGTGACGGGTGCGGCTCTAGCATTTGGCACGTTAAGCAGCGTTGATCCAAACGCCGGAAATACTTTCACCTACAGCCTGGTGACGGGGACTGGCGCGGACGACAACGCTGCCTTCACGATTGTGGGTGACAAGCTGCAAATTAACGCTTCGCCTGATTTTGAAACGAAAAGCAGCTACAAGATTCGCGTCAGAACGACCGATCAGGGTGGCCTCAACGTTGAGAAAGCAATCGTGGTTAACGTTCGGGACATCAACGAACGTCCGACTGATATTCGGATCAGCGCCGACAGCATCAGCGAAGATAAGCCATCTGGTACGCTGGTCGGTACGTTGATCACCCTTGATCCAGATGCCAACGAAACCTTTACCTATGCGCTAGTAGCAGGCCAAGGCGGTACCGATAACAGCGCCTTTATGCTCTCAGCCGACGGCAAGCTAACAATTGCTGTCCAACCCGACTTTGAAACCAAGCCCAGCTATAGCGTTCGAGTCCGGGTGACAGACAAAGGTGGAAGTGGTCTGACGTTTGAGAAAATTATTCCCATCAGCATAATTGACGTGGCTGAACCGGGTAGCCCCACTGATATCGGCCTGACATCAACCCGCATTAACGAAAATCTGGCTCCCAACTCGGTCATCGGCACGCTCAGCTCAGTCGATGCTGACAGTCAAGCTGGCCCCTTCACCTACAGCATTGACCCAACCTTCGGCGATGCGGCCAGCTTCTCAATTAACACCAGCAACCAGCTTGTTTTAGCGCCTTCAGCCAACTTTGAGGCCAAGGCTAACTATTTGGTGCGAGTCAAAACTACCGACCCAACCGGGCTGTCTTTCTCAAAGCAGTTCATCATTGAAGTCAATGATGTCAACGAGACGCCCACCGCAATTGCCCTCAGCGCCACCGA
The DNA here is from genome assembly GCA_949127695.1 of Synechococcales cyanobacterium PMM_0073. Taxonomy (GTDB): domain Bacteria; phylum Cyanobacteriota; class Cyanobacteriia; order Elainellales; family Elainellaceae; genus Elainella. The sequence goes on along the minus strand of CASBQH010000110.1, from coordinate 20,100 downwards.
AATCGTCGAAAACAGCCCTGCCGATTCGGTGGTTGGCAGCTTCACCACAGCTGATCCCGATGCAGGCGAGAGCTTTACTTACAGCCTCGTCGCTGGCACTGGCAGTACCGACAACGCCGCCTTCCGCATCGTCAACGGCGAGCTGCGGATCGTTGGCATCCCCAACTTTGAAACCAAGCCTGCTTACTCAGTCCGCGTCAGAACGACTGACAAGGGTGGAACCGGACTGTCCTTTGAGCGCACCTTCACCATTACGGTAAAAGATGTAGGCGAAACCCCCACTGCCATCAACCTCAGCGCCACCGAGATCGCCGAAAACAGCCCTGTCAACTCAGTCATTGGCACAGTCAGCACTGTTGACCCCGATTCGCCCAACGATAGCTTTATCTATACGCTAGTGGGCACTGGCAACGATAACGCTTCGTTCCGGATCGTTAACAATCAGCTGCAACTTGTTAATATCGCGAACTTTGAAGTTAAGCCTTCTTATTCGGTTCAGGTTCGTTCTACTGATAAAGACGGGCTGTTTGTCGAGTCGAGCTTCATTGTGCGGGTGACGGATGTTCCTGAAACGCCGGTCGCCATCAACCTCAGCTCGACCAGCATTAATGAAAACGCGCCTGCCAATTCGCTAATCGGGACGCTCACTACCTCTGATCCTGATCTGGGCGACAGCTTCACCTATGATCTGGTTTCAGGTACAGGCAGCACCGACAACGCCGCCTTCACGCTGGTTAACAACAACGGCGTAATAGAGCTGCGGCTCAAAAACAGCCCTGACTTTGAAACCAAGCCGACCTACGCAATCAGGCTCAAAACCACTGATTCAAAAGGGCTAGCGCTAGAGCAAACCTTCACGATTCGGGTAATTGACCTAGACGAAAGACCGGGCACCAACGCGCCCACCGATCTGCTGCTGAACAATAGCCAGATTGACGAAAACCGACCTGCTAATACGGTGATTGGCGTCTTCAGCAGCGTTGACCCAGACCAAAACGAAACCTTCAGATATAGCCTGGTGGCCGGGGCAGGCAGCACCGACAACGCCGCCTTCACCATTGTTGACAACAGGCTGCAAATCAACGGCATCCCCGACTTTGAAGCCAAGCCTAGCTACAGCATTCGGGTTCGCACCACCGACGTGGGCAACAAGGTTTTTGAAAAGGTCTTTACGATCACGGTTAAGGATCTACCCGAAACACCGGGCAGCACCCCGCCGCGCGATCTGCTGCTGAGCAATAGCCAGATTGACGAGAACAGGCCAGCCAACACCGCAATTGGCAGCTTCACCACGGTTGACCCCGACCGAGGCGATAGCTTTACCTACAGCCTTGTCTCCGGGCAGGGCAGCACCGACAACAGCGCCTTTACACTCGTCAACGGCGAGCTGCGAATCAGCGGAATCCCTGATTTTGAAACTAAGCCTAGCTACAGCATTCGGGTTCGTACCACCGATGTCGGCGGCCTGACTTTTGAAAAAGTCTTCACGATTAACGTCAACAATCTCCCCGAAACTCCCGGCACCAGCCAGCCGCAAGATCTACGCCTCAGCAACAGCAGCATTCAGGAAAATCGGCCTGCCAACTCGCCCATCGGCAGCTTTACCACCGTTGATCCAGATGCAGGCGATAGCTTCACCTATAGCCTAGTAGCAGGACAAGGCAGCGCCGACAACGCCGCCTTCACCATCGTCAACGGCGAACTGCGAATCAACGGCATCCCTGACTTTGAAACCAAGCCCAGCTACAGCATCCGCGTTCGCACCACCGATGTCGGCGGTCTGACTTTTGAAAAAGTCTTCACGGTTAGCGTGATCAACCTGCCAGAAAACGCAGGCGACACCGCTCCCACCAATCTGCTGCTAAGCAAGAGCAACATCGACGAAAACCTGCCGGGTGGCACTGCGGTGGGTACGCTCAGCACCGTTGACCCCGATCAAGGCGATACCTTCAGATATAGCCTCGTGCAGGGCTTTGGCGATAACGCCGCCTTCCAAATCGTCGGCAACGAGCTGCGGATCGTCGCCTCTCCCGACTTTGAAACCAAGCCCAGCTATTCGGTACGCATTACCACCACTGATTCTGGTAATCGTCCGTTCACCAAGACTTTCACAATCGCGGTCAACAACCTCAACGATCCGCCGATTGTCACTACTTCAGCTGGTAATCTGGCCTATCAGGAAGGTTCTGGCGCAGTCGCGATTGATCCAGGCGTTTCGGTGGCCGATATCGACAGCCCCAACCTGACAGGCGGCACGGTGCGACTTGCCAACTACGTTCCTGGGCAGGACGTGCTAGCGCTCACTCCCCAGGCTGGGATCAGCGGCAACTTTAACGCGGCGACGGGCGTATTGACCCTAACCGGCACAGCTAGCTTAGCTGTCTATCAGCAGGCGTTGCGCTCTGTTACCTATCTCAACAGCAGCAGCAATCCCAGCACCTTATCCCGCACCGTTCAGTTCAGCGTCTCGGACGGCAGTTCCAGCAGCAATCTTGCGCCCCGCACCATCCAGGTGAGCGCGGTGAATACTGCGCCAATCGTCACGGCTTCAGCGGGCGGGCTTTCTTACACCGAAAACTCAGGCGAACTCTCAATCGACCCCAGCATTGCTATCCGTGACGATGACAGCGCCAACCTGACCAGCGCCACCATTCAGCTGGTGGGCTATGTCGCGGGTGAAGATCGGCTCAACATCACGCCCCAGTCTGGCTTAACCAGCAACTTTGACGCCGCCAGAGGGCTGCTGATCCTTACCGGGAACGCGCCAGTTGCCAGCTATCAGGTCGCGCTGCGTTCCGTCACCTATGTCAACTCCAGCAGCAATCCCACCGTTCAGCCGCGCACGGTGCAGTTTAGCGTCCGGGATGCCTCGCTCAACAGCAACATCGGCAGTCGCAGCATTCAGGTGATTCCGGTCGAGTCGCCCTCGGTTGTTACCACTTCTAGCGGCAGTCTCTCCTACCTAGAAAACGCTGGACAGCTGGCGATTGACCCCTTGCTCAGCGTCGTGGATGCCGACAGCAGCAGCCTTACCGGAGCGCGCGTTCAATTACAAGGCTATCTGTCCAATCAAGACAGCCTCAGCGTCAAGCTCCAGTCTGGTATCAGCGGTGGCTTTGATGCGGCAGCGGGCGTACTGACGCTGACGGGTGCAGCCACACTCTCGGCTTACCAGACGGTGCTGCGCTCTGTGGCCTACCGCAACAGCAGCGACAATCCCAGCATGGCCAACCGCACGGCGCAGTTTACGGTGCAAAACAGCGGCGTTACCAGCAATTTGGCCAGTCGGGCGATTCAGGTGATTCCGGTCAACGATGCGCCAGTGCTGCGGCCTTCGGTACAGCAGCTCAACTTCAGCCAGGGTTCGCTGATTATTGACGCTGGCCTGACGCTCACCGACCTAGATAGTCCGAGGCTAGCGGGCGCAACTGTCAAACTCAACGGCTTTATTGCAGGCGAAGATAACCTGCTGTTTACGTCCCAGAACGGCATTACCGGCAGCTTCAACGCCACGACTGGGATGCTGCGGCTCTCTGGAGCGGCTACAGCTGCGGCCTATCAAATTGCCCTGCGCTCAATTCGCTACGGCAACCGCAATGCGATTCCCACCGGCACAGCTCGCTCCATTGAACTCCAGGTGAGCGACGGCGTGGCGACCAGCAATCTGGCCACGATTCAGGTGCAGGTCGTGCCATCAGGAACAGTGCCGCCCATTGACCTGAACGGCACGGCAGCGGGCAACGACTTCATCAGCACCTTTTTGATTGCAGGTTCGCCCGTAGGGATTGTCTCCAACGATGCCCGCTTCAATCAGGCTTATCCTGTTTTCACCTCGGCTCGCATCCAGATTGCCAACCCGCTAGACGGAGCCAACGAACGACTCTCGGCCAATACAGCTGGCACTAACATTGCTGCGGTCTATGATGCCAGTCGCGGCGTCCTAGACTTAACCGGGCGGGCGGCTCCGGCTGACTATCTGCGGGTACTGCGTACCGTGCAATATCAAAACACCGATCTGGATGTGGATGGCACGACGCGCAGCATTCTGTTCACGCTCAGCAACGGCAACAACACCAGCCAACCCGCCCAAACCAGAGTCCAAATTAGCCAGATCAATCTATCGTCTGGCACAGCTAGCTCAGACAGATCGCTGGTGACGACCCCAGCCACCGACTTAATTGATGCGGGCGGCAGCAACGATACGGTCGTTTCGACGCTGCAAAACCTGCGCCAGAATGACGTGATTAACGGTGCGGCAGGTCGGGATCGCTTTCTGCTCACCGAGGGTACCGATTCGCTGGTGATTGATCTGAGCAACGGGGCAAACCAAGTCAGCGGCATTGTCGGCACCAGCACCACTATCCTCGGATTTGAGTCTTTCCAGCTGACGGGCTACGGTGCGGCGGTGACAATGCTGGGCAGCGCTCAGGACGATACGCTAATCGGCGGCTCTGGCAGTGATGCCTTAAATGGCGGAACGGGCAACGATGTCCTGGGGGGCGACTTCGGCAACGACTACCTAGACGGCGGCTTGGGCGACGACCAGATGGAAGGCGGCTTGGGCGATGACTACTACCTGGTGGATAGCCCTAACGATCTGGTGATTGAATTTGCCGATCAGGGCTTTGATACGGTGCAGTCCTCAATCAGCTATACGCTCGGCAATCATTTGGAAGCACTAATCTTAACCGGACAGGCGGCAAACGGCGGTGGAAACGCACTGGATAACCAGATCACCGGCAACGACGGGCGCAACCAGCTGCGAGGCGAAGCTGGCAATGACCTGCTCAATGGCAGCGACAACCGCGATCGGCTAGTCGGCGGCGCGGGCAATGACCGACTGGTGGGTGGAGCGGGGCAGGATGTTCTGGCTGGTAATCAGGGCAAAGATCAATTTGTGCTGACTGCCGCCCGCAAGAACAGTCGTGACCGGATTAAAGACTTCTCTACCAGAGATGACTTAATCCAGGTTGATCGCAATGGCTTTAGTAAGAGCCTGAAGCTGGGCAGACTGCGCGCCAACCAGTTCCAGCTGGGCAGCTCCGCCCAAGACAGCAGCGATCGGTTTATCTATAGCCGCAATAACGGCAACCTGTTCTTTGATCCAGACGGCATTGGCGGCACGGCACAGGTGCAGATTGCTCGCCTCAACAACAAGGCGGCTTTGACGGCCTCAGATATTCGGGTGATCAATTTCTAAGGCTCTGGCTTGACCAGCAGCACTGACTTAACCGGACGCTGAATGGGTGCGCCGCTGGCATCAAGCTTGCCGTAAACCGTCTGCTGGTTGTAGAACAGTGCCGAAGAACTGCCGCCGTCCAGATTCAGCGCGGTTTTGGCTCCTTGGCTGTTCAAAAAAGCCGCTAGCTCCGGCAGCGATAGTCCTGAAGGCGAAACTTCCGGCTTCTGAGCCGCCATGGCCAGCAAAATATCGCCCGCTGCCGTGATTCCTACTGCTGAACGAGCGTTAGGCTGACTGCTGCCCAGCGCATCTCGGATCAGGTTGCCGTCGGCATCTGTGGCGGTAAAGCCTTCCTGTTGCAGCGTTAATTCTGGCAAAAGCTGCGGCCCTGCCCCCAAAGCGTCCAACAGCCGACAGCCCGCCGGAACCTCAGCGCTATGCCGCGCAATCGCATACCGGATCTGAGTTTGCTCGCACTGATAGCGCCGAAATTCGCTGCGATCCAGGATTTGACCGAGATAGGGAGCCAGATCTGGGTTGCCGATCAGCCGCTGGTTTTGGGTTGGGTCGCCCACTTGCTGCCCTTGCTGCACTACATAAGAAGTAGATTGCTGGTTTTGCGGATCAAAAAAGCCGCCGTTGATGGCCGCAACTGACTGCTGAGGCTGGGCAAATTCTTCCAAGCTAGCGGTAGCTGGATTAATGGCTGGGACGATGGCAAACTTGCTAGCCGGAATCAGCACCGTATAAACCTTGCTGCGCGGCAGATTGTGAACCTGATAGCGGATTGTTGCACTGGGCGCTGGTATAGCAGGCGGTACAATCTGCGCGCTCTGGCATCCGGCACAGACTCCAGCCCAGCCCCAGCCCAAAACTTTTACCCAGGAACTGATCTTCACCATGCCTCTCTACCCTGCCTCTCTGCGCGTCTCGCTGCGTTCTGGTTCTATTGTTTCACGCTGAGCTGCTGTGATCTAGGGATCTGGGGACTGGGGCGCGAGGCAGTGCGGTAGTTCCCAAGCCGGGGCATTCGGGCTTGATGCAGGCGATTGCGCTACCAGTGAGACTTTGCCGGTTGCAGTCGTCACCCAACCCTGCGCTTCCACAATCGCCGGAGTCGCCAAAGCTGGATCTGGCAAAGTCGCATTGGGGGCTGAGGGCTGGGGGCTGTCTGGCACTGTGACCCAGCGCGGCAGCACGGCACTGCTGCTGCCTAGATCAGTCGGATTGGGCGGCAGTCCACCTCGACCTGTGATCACAAATTCACTCTGCCTAGCCGCCTGTCTTTCAGCTTGCCCCTCAGCTTGCCCCTCAGCTCGACAGCCCTGAGCGATCAGCCCAGAAGCATCCACCACCGTATCGGGCAGGGTGACAATTCCCTGCGTTGGGTCAAAGCTAACCGTGCTAATGTTGATTTCGCCGCTGACGTTAGACTCAGAGGTGGCGGTAATGTCGCTCTGGGGCGTCTGCTGGCTGCGTTCAGCAATGCCCAGAATGCCCTGCGACTGAATTGCGATATTGCCACCCCGTCCGGCTCTGGCATCGGCGTCAATGTTGCTGTTTTCGGCAGGCGCGGCCAAAATCACGCCTGCGTTGACCGCAATATTGCCCGCGTCGCCGCCGTCACTACGGATGCCAGCCCTAGTCGAAATATTGCTATTGCGTCGCAGCGTCAGTCGTTCTGCACCTTCAATCTGGATGCGGGCGCGATTGCCAGATTCAGTTTGAGCTGAGATCTGTCCTTGACGGTCAAGCTGCACCTGATCGGCTGTGATCCGAATTGTGCCTGCCCCCGGAGATCTAGCGCTAGCGCTGTTGACGGTGATAATACCCTGGTTACTCACAGTCAGATTGGGACTGCTCAGCATTAAGCTACCGCCACGACCTGTGGCTTGCCGTGATTCAGCTGTAATAAGGCCAGGTACGCCGCCGGATGTGGCCGCAATTCGAGCAGGCAGGTTGCCAACGCTAGAACGGCCAGTCACTTCGATCGACTGTCTCGCCTGAACGCTGATATCGCCTGCCGCGCCGCTGCCATACGTGGTTGCCTGCACAATCGCCCCATCTCGCAGGCGCAGGCTTTCTGTTTCAATCTGGAGCCTGCCACCCCTGCCGCTAGAGCCAACCCCTGTCCCAACGAACAATCCGCCGGAGAGCGGAATGCCGTCGTTGTTTCGCAGCAGTTGACCATCTGCCGCTACAGCCGTTTCGCTCAGATCGATCTGGCTAGCTCGAATCGATAAATTGCCTGCATTGCCAGTGCCAAAGGTGTTGGTGCTAATCTGGCCACCGTTTTGTACCATGAGTTGGTCGGTATCAATTCGGATATTTCCGGCTCTGCCCGTTGTCTCTGGGTTCGATTGGGAAAAGATCAAACTCAGCGGAGAATCGAGATCTGTTGCTTCATCCAGTCCTTCTACTGTGACAGATTTAGCCGCCTGGATGGTGACATCCCCACCTCGCCCCTCAGCGCTCGTGAATGAACCTAGCTGCGCTCCAGATTGGATTGCCAGCCGCGATGTCGAAAGTATGATGTCCCCGGCGCGCGCCGTTCCTCGCGTTGAGGTATTCAGTGAACCCGTTTGCTGGAGTCTGATAGAATCAGCCGCCCGCACCGTTAAAGCACCGCCCGGTTTAGTTGAGTCGCGATAAGAAGTCGAGCCAATTTCCGCTATCCCCCTCAGAATCAGTCGGTTCGCCTGAAGCTGAATTTCGCCGCCTGGATTACCGTTGCTGATGAGAGAGCCATTCAGTAGCCGCAGATCGCCAAACTCTCCGGCTGGTTCGTAGCTGAAATTCCAGCCTGCTGCCGTAGGTCGCAAAGCAACCTCACCCGCTCCTGCAAGGCTACCAATCTCGATGCGTCCACCTTCTGTCCTGACACGGCCAGTGATGGTCACATCACCTCCCACCAAGGCTAGCGTTTGATTTGGGCTGCCCAGGAGACCTAAAAAGGGTATCCCGGCAGTATCCAAAATCAGGTTGCCTGACTCATCCTGCAAGCGGGCAATCGAGCGATTTATAATCGGCTCCGGATGGCGGCCAAACTGAAGGCCAACTGGCGTACTGATGCTCAGCAAAGCGGCCTGGGGTCGAACTGCGCTAAACTGCGTCCCGTCAGCAAAATTGATCCGATTGGCAGTTGTGGCCGTAAAAGAGCCGCCAATCCGCAGCTCCGCCGCTTTGCCAAATACAATGCCGTTTGGATTTAGGAGAAATAGGTTCGCCGTACTGATCTGACCATTCGCATTCAGCGTCTCGATCAGGCCATGAATCTGCGAAGCATGACGATCTGTGACGCGGGCAAAGATATTAGTAATGTCTGGATCGATGCCTTGAAATGAGGCAGACTCTCCGGGCGCGACTGAAAACTCGCGAAAGCTATGAAACAGATTCCTGCCGCGCCTCGTGCCGTCAGTGATGGTAGCTCTGCGCCCCGTTTGTACGACTCTAGAAGGCTGCGGCAAAGTCTGATCTGGAATTGGATTTGCTGCTGCCAGGTGAACTCCTGCCAGCAATTCAATCCCAAAGACTAAGCCACCCACAAGGCCGCAGAGTTTAGCAACTGGATTCATGGAGAGCTTTGCCCGCCTCCGCGCGGTGGGTTAATAGCAGGTTTATTGGGTTTAGCAGGTTTATTGGGTTTCTTTTTGGCCTTAGGCTGATCGTTGGTAGACATATTGGGTTCCTCTGGTGATAAGGTTCACATCTCTCTCTAAGTTAAGCCGACAGCCCTGAATTCTGACAGTACCCACGCGGGTCATTCTGCAATATAGTAAGGAGCTGTTCTGCGACCTGCTCTATGAAGATTGCCACCTGGAATGTCAATTCAGTTCGTTCCCGCCTCAGTCACATCTGCCAATGGCTGGAGGCCAATCCAGTGGATCTGCTCTGTCTGCAAGAAACAAAGGTGATTGATCCAGATTTTCCCAGAGCCGCTATTGAAGCCCTTAATTATCAGGTATACATCTTTGGCCAGAAGTCTTACAACGGGGTAGCACTCCTCAGCCGTTCGCCACTTGATCCGGTGATGCTGGGGTTTGCTGCCGTGCTGGGCGAAGAAGCTACCGCCCTAGACGAACAGAAGCGCGTGATCAGCGGCAGATTGGGCGATCTCTGCGTGGTGAATCTCTATGTGCCCAACGGCTCAGAAATCGGCAGCGAAAAATATCTCTACAAGCTGCGCTGGCTGGCCACTCTGCGCGACTATCTCAAAGCGCTCTTGCCGCAGCAGCCCCATCTGCTGGTCTGCGGTGACTTTAATGTAGCGCTTGAAGATCGCGATATTCACAATCCTAAAGGCCGCGAGAAGCATATTATGTCGTCGGATGCGGAGCGAGAGGCGCTGCAACATAGCGTTCTTGATCTGGGCTTAATTGATATTTTTCGGCAGTTCAACTCAGAACCCGGCCAGTTTAGCTGGTGGGACTACCGCACGGCAGCCTTTAGCCGCAATTCCGGCTGGCGAATTGATCATCACTACCTGTCGCCTGCGCTCAGCCAAACAGCCCAGAGCTGCATCATCGACAAAACGCCGCGCGCCTGGGAAAAGCCCAGCGACCATACGCCCGTGATCGTCGAGCTAGATCTCTAAAATATATCCTTCAGGCCACGCAGCTTGGCAAAGCTCCGCACCGGATCAACCGTCTGGGTGGCGGCTTGCAGGGCGGGTAGATCCCAACGCAAAAACGGGTTGGTCTGCTTCTCAAGGCCAATCCAACTGGGCACAGTGGACTCTGACTGCTGTCTTGCCTGCTTGACTTGCTCAAAGCGGGTTTGCAGGACTGGATTTTGGTCATCTACCGTCAGGGCAAATTGCAGATTTTTCAGCGTATACTCATGGGCGCACCAGACGCGAGTTTGATCCGGCAATGCCCGCAGCTGGCTGAGCGAATCTACCATTTGGCTGGGCGTCCCTTCAAACAATCTGCCGCAGCCGCCCGCAAACAGCGTATCGCCGCAAAAGAGTTCGCCAATTGGCTCAGAAGCAGGCGGAAAGTAGTAGGCGATATGGGCGCGGGTATGTCCCGGCACAAACAGCACCTCTGCCTGTCGCCCGCCAAAGCTAACCTGATCGCCTGCTTGCAAAAACACCTGCTGCCCCGGAATTCGCCCCCGATCTTCAGCGCCGCCATAGACCACTGCCTGCGGAAACTGACGCAGCAGCTCTAGATTGCCGCCGACGTGATCGCCATGATGATGCGTGTTAAAGATAGCGCTTAGCTCAGCTCCTAGCTGCTTGAGAAGTTGTAAAACTGGCGCAGCCTCAGCTGGATCAACCACCGCTGCCAGCTTTTGCTCAGCGTCATGCAGCAGAAAAATATAGTTGTCGCTCAGGACTGGGATTCGATAGATCTGCATCACTCACCTTTGGTTTGGTCTGAAATCTAGATTCTGTAGATCTCTGTAATTATACGCTTGCCGCTCTCAGATTCTGTGTCTATGAATTAAGCTTTCAACTTTATAAATACTTTACAGCTTAGCTAAACTTCCTTTTCCTGAATAGAATCCTGTCGTTGGCAAAATGAAACAGGGAATAGATAAACAACAGTCTTTTATATGATGAGAAACCACTATGGCCTGGGTTACTGAAAGCCGCTCAAATGTTGAAGTGCAAACTTGGATTCAGCAAATTGTCTCAGAAGGATGCCTCAGCCGATATGAGCATCTGCACCTCACCTCAATTATTCTAGCGGACTACAAGCTGGCCGACGAAGAGCGTCGGCAAATCAGCCGCGTGCTGGACTATGTGCAGATTGGTCGGCTCAGACTGCTGGATTAACCAGCCAAACCGCCACAAATTTCCTGTAGAGAAAACGCCTTATGGTCTTTGCCGTAGGGCTTTTGTGTTTTTAATCAGCCTGACGGGCATTCTGAAGATGACTTTTCGGCTCAAAAATTGATCGCCTTAATTTTTAGCTAATCAGCCGTTCTTAAGCTTTAGCCCTATGAGCCTTCCTCACCTAACTCAGCTTTGTCCAACGGCTGCTCGATCTCAACCCAGCCTCAAAATTTCAATCTTGGTCAGCGATCTCTCAAAAAGTGGCGCAGGGCGTTGGGGCGGCGCAGTCCGGCCTTTTCTGCTGGCTCAGGCGCTCCGGCAGGCTGGACATACCACTGAATTAGTGGGGTTCGCTGACGGTGATGCTGCTGTTGCTTCAACGGCTGAGCTGCCGGTCAAAGCAATATCGGCCAGCCTTTATCCGCAGTTTCTTGGCTCGGCGCAGAAATTTCTAAAGCAAATAGAAGGCGATATTCTCTATGCCTATAAGCCGAAACCCAGCAGTTTTGGCATGGCGCTGATCCACAGGCTAGCGACTCACAAACCGCTGATATTAGATATTGACGACTGGGAGCTAAGCTGGCATGGTGGCGATGACTACCGCTATCCGTGGAGCATCAAATCTTTGCTTAAAGATCTGCTTAGGCCGAAAGGAGCATTACGGCAGCCGGATCATCCGCTTTACCTGCGAGGCATGGAGCAACTGGTACAGCAGGCCGATGCTATTACGGTGCATAACCAGTTTTTACAGCAGCGCTTTGGCGGCGTCTCTGTGCCCAACGGCAAAGATGTCAGCCTGTTTGATCCGCAGCGCTACGATAGTCTGGCGCTGAAGCAGCGCTACGGGTTGTCTACCTATCGAACGCTGATGTTTCCGGGTGCGCCTCGCCCTTATAAGGGGCTAGAAGACGTATTGACTGCGCTCGATTTGCTTGACCAGCCAGATCTGCGGCTGGTGATTGTAGGCGGTAGCCCTTACGATGACTATGATCAGCAGCTGATGCAGCAATGGAGCCACCGGATCATTCAGCTGCTGCGCCAGCCTGCTGAGTTGATGCCAGAAATTGTGGCTGCTGCTGATGTAATTGTGGTGCCCCAGCGCGATACTGCGGCGACAAGAGCCCAGTTTCCGCTGAAATTAACAGATGGGATGGCCATGGCAAAGCCAATCCTAGCCACGCGAGTCGGCGATATTCCCGCTATTTTAGCCGATACCGGCTATCTGGTTGATCCAGACTCCCCCAGTCAAATTGCCACTGCTATCCAGAGCATTTTTGCTGATCCAGCAGCAGCAGCCCGTAAGGGCATTTCTGCCAGAGCGCGAGCTGTTGAGCATTACAGCATTGAAGCGATGTCCAAGCGTTTAGCCAGCCTGATTGCCAATTTAGCTGACCCCTCAAAAAAGTGAATGAAGCTCCGTTCTAGGGCATCCTACAGCTGTAACTCTCGTAGATTCAGCCGCAGATCAGCCGCAGATCAGCAGTCGCAGAATGCTTCTAGTTGTCCCTTATCAGAGCGTTTGTATGACATTTCATCCCCTGTTGCTTGATCTGGCTCGACGCCACCCACGTCTGATCGCTCTAAACGTTCTATTAGGCTTCTCTGGTGCCCTATTTAACGGGGTGAGTACAGCGCTGATTATTCCAGTCTTACTGGGCTTCCTGGGTCAGCCTGTCGCGACTAAAGGTGCGCCGCCGCTCATTCAGTCGCTGCTGCTGCCGTTTCGGAGCATGGCTGGCGACTATAACTTGCTGCTAATGACTTTAGCTGTTGTGCTGCTAATTGCGCTAAAAAATTTGGCAGCCTACGGTAATGCAGTAGTTGCAGGACTGCTAAAACGCGCGACTGCAAACGATCTGCGCGATCGAGGCTTGAAGCTGCTGCTGGAAGTTGATCTTGATTACTACAGCAAAACTGGCATTGGTGATGTGGTCAACCGTTTAAATAATGAGGTCTCTAGAGCTGCGAGCGCAATCAGCATGATCACGCGGGCGCTGACGGTTAGCATCACGGCGCTAGTATTTATCGGGCTATTGCTAGCCATGTCTTGGGAGCTAACGATTGTTTCAACGGTTTTGTTGACCATCGTGACACTGGCTAATCAAACGAGCATCGCTCGCGCTAAAACTTTTGGCAAACAGCTCTCTGAGGCTTCCCGAAACTATTCGTCGGGCGTTTTAGAATTAATTTCTGGAATGCGGCTTGTGCGCGCTACCGCGAACGAACAGATTGAATATCAAAAAATTAAGCAGCAAGTTCACAATCGGGAGCAGGCTGAATTTAAGGCTCAGGTCATTTCAGCTCTGATTGATCCGGTGAACGAAGTAATTGGTATTCTAGCGATGCTTTGTATTGTGATTATTGGTCGGATGTTTTTAGCGCAGCAGGTAGAAGCTTTCTCGGCAATTTTGCTCACCTATCTATTTGTGCTGTTTCGGACGCTGCCTCTGATCGCCCAAATCAACGGTGCCCGTAGCCAGCTCGCCAATATTTCTCCGAGTCTAGAAATCGCCCAAGATTTTTTGCGACGGGATAACAAATCTTTTATGCCAAACGGGAATCTCTCCTTTCAGGCGCTGAAGCAGGGCATTCAGTTCAAGCATCTGTCGTTTGCTTACCCTGGACAGCAGAAACAAGCGCTGAAGGAAGTTAATCTCTATTTGCCTCGCAACAGCACCTTGGCGCTCGTGGGTTCCTCAGGAGCAGGCAAATCAACGCTGGCTGATCTGCTGCCGCGATTTTATGATCCGACAGATGGTGCCATCTTAATCGATGGCCAAGATCTGCGCTGCTTTGATTTCCAGTCTCTGCGGCGGTCTATGGGAATTGTCAGCCAGGACACTTTCTTATTTAACACTTCGGTGCGTGAGAATATTGCCTATGGCTGCGCCAGCGCTACTGATGATCAGGTAATTGACGCCGCCAAACGCGCCAATGCCTACGAATTTATTATGCAGCTGCCGCAGGGGTTTGAAACTCAGATTGGTGATCGGGGCGTGATGCTCTCTGGCGGGCAGCGGCAGCGACTGGCGATTGCTAGAGCGCTGGTGCAAAATCCAGAAATTCTGATTCTAGATGAGGCGACGAGCGCGCTCGATACGGTGTCAGAACGCTTGGTTCAAGAAGCAATTGAGCAGCTCAGCCGCGATCGCACAACGCTGGTGATTGCCCATCGCCTCTCCACTGTTAAACAGGCTGACCAAATTGCAGTGATGGAGCAAGGCAGAGTCGTAGAACTCGGTAGCCATACCGAACTCCTGGCTAAAAACGGCCAATATGCCAAGCTTTGCGCCATGCAGTTCAGCGAAGCGACAGCTCAAAAGGTAGCGCGGATCGAGATGTCCAAGGTCTCCTACAGCCTGCGCTCATCGCTGAATAGCCTGCTGGGATCGCTGAGCTTAATTTTGAATGGTGCAATTGATGATCCTGAAGAGCAGCAGGAGTTTACGCAGGTTGCCTACAGCGCCGCCCTGAAGCTGACGCATAGCCTTGAGGAGCTAGAGCAGGCTCAGCCGAACGAACCTGTATTAACGCTGAGCGCCTGATGCCTAATTTTTTACCAACAATTTGATGCTAAGCTCACCTATGTTAAAGCATTACGTTTTTTTTACCAGAAACAGCTTGCCGCAGCCGAGAGCTGATCTGGTACAGGTTGCCAACTGTGCGAATGCAGCCGCCAATTTAGGTTATTCCACCGTGCTGACCTATGTGACACAGAACGGCTATTGTCTTGATCATTTACTCAGGCCGTTTCGCCCGCGGCTTCCAGATCTAGAGCTAAAACAGTTCTATAACATTCAAGATCAGCTGCAAGTGGCGGCGCTGCCAATGCCGTCACTGTTCATAGATTCGCATAATAAATGGACGCATCCGAGTACGCTGATCTGCAAGTATTATTTGCCCTTATATTTGCGCCAAAGTACGCAGATTGTACACAGCCGCGATTGGAATTTCGTCAAAGCAGCAGTGCAGCTGGGTATACCCGCAGTCTATGAGCATCATCATCATGATCAAAAGCAGTTTGAGCCAGAGATTGTACAGCATCCGCTGTTTCAAATAGCCGTAACGGTGGCAGATTCAGTGCGTGATGGCATGATTGAGCAAGGAATGCCGCCTGACAAGGTGATTAAGCTGCACAATGGGTTTAATCAATCTTTTTTGACGCGCCATCAGTCGGCAGCAGCAGCTTGGCGTGATCGATTAATTGGCGTTGACTATCGGGCGCTAGCAGTCTACTCAGGGGGATTACATGCCTTTAAAGGTGTCAATTTAATGATTGAAGCGGCCAAAGCTCTACCGCAGGTGCTGTTTGCCTTTGCGGGCGGTAATGCGACACAGGTTGCTGCCTACCGCGAGCTAGCCCTTCAGCATCAGGTGGAAAACGTGAATTTTCTAGGCTACTTAACCCATGAAGATCTGGCCAGCCTGCTACAGGCTGCTAATCTGCTGGTGCATCCACATTTGCTGAGTCCAGAAGCAACTTTTACCTCTCCGCTCAAATTTTTTGACTATATGGCTGCCGGGACGCCAATTGTTGCGACCGAAATTCCGCCCTTGATCGAATTTAAGTCGGCAGGCATGGTCGCGGGCTGGTGCGAGCCGAATCAGCCTGTAGCGCTCGCCACCTGTATCGCACAAGTGCTAGAGAGCCATCCTTATCGCCCCGAAGGCTATGGTGAGAGCGTGGACTATGTGCAGCAGTTTTCCTGGGAGAACCGAATTGCCAGAATATTGAGCCATGTGGAAGCCCGATATAGACCTATGTTGGCCTAGAGCCATATGGCCGACAAAGGGAATCTAAGGATTTGCTCTGGGCAAGGGCTGGCAGCGAAATAGCTGATAGGGGAAACCCTGGCGGTGGAGCTGATTGGGGTCGATCTGACAGCGCATTTTGGGGCGAGTTGTGGCGGTGGGCGGGGCATTGAGCGTCAGCCGCTGCGGATAGTCTTTGGTTCGCATTCCCGGCGAAGCCACTGCCCAGAGGTTGAGCGGCGGAGCCAGCGGCTGATCAAGCTGCTCCAGCGTTTGCCATGCCTGACTGTAGCCCACCGAGCGATCGACGAGGGCAAACCGGACGGGCGGCTCTGCTTGAGCAGCATAGAATTGACTCAGCTCAGCGGCAAAGCTGAGTCCCAGCGCTATCTCTTGGGGCGATTCGTAGGTCATTACCATTGCCAGCGGCAGCGGCTCAAAGGCCATCCGCCGCGCCACCTGAGCTGGGTGATAAGACTTTTGAAACACCAGCCCATTCACCACAAACAGGCTGCTGAGAACGCCAACCCCTAGCAGCACGAATGCCGCTCGGCTGCGGCTGAGGCAGACTGCCAGCAGGGCACAGACGCCGGGATAGTAGACAAAGTTGTAGCGCGGCACGACGGTCAGATCTTTGTTGAGCAGCCAGACAATGGCGAAAAATTGCAGCAGAATAGCGCCGGTGAAGCTGGCAATTAGCAAAGTCGCCGGACGCTGATCTCGATCTTGCCAATGGCGATGCAACCCAAGCCGGAGCTGCCAAACCAGCCAGAGCATAAAGCCCAGCATAATGAGCACCACAGGAACCGCCACCCAGCGCGGCTGATCTTCTACCGGCAGGGCAATTACCATCAGCGTCCAGCCCGCCAGCGTTTGGTAGAGCGGTTCGAGCCGATCCAGCCAGTCGGGCTTGTAGGGAATCAGCCAGTTGGTTTCGGGGCGGCTGAAATGGTTGAGCAGCGTTGGTATCCAGGGCAGATAGCCCAGCCCGATCAGGCCGAGGCTCAGCCCCCAGGCGATCCAGTAGCGGATAGGTTTCCGCAACAGCCAGAGCGAGAGCGCCGCGACTTGGGCAATCAGCGCCAGCAGGCAAAAATAGTGAACATATAGCCCCAGCAGATTGAGCAGACTCCAGCCCAGCCAGATCGGCAGTCGCAGCTGCTTTTGGCCAACTAGGTCTTGCTGCATCTGCACCAATGCCGCCAGCGCCAGCGTAATCATCAGCATTGGCAGCGTGTAGTGACGGCCTTCTTGCGACAGGTAGACCGCAAACGGCGAAACGGCCATCAGCCCAGCGGCCAGCAGTCCGGCAGCCGGCGAGAAGGCCAGCCGATTTAGCCAGTAGCTGGCCGCAATCGCCGCAACGCCAAACAGCGCCGGCAAAGCCCGCATTGCCCAGATCCAGCTCTCTGGGGGCAGCCAGCTCAAGCACCAGCCCATCCAGGCATAGAGCAGGCAGAAAAACAGCGGGGGATGCACCGACTCAGTGGCAAGGCGCTGCGCTATCACCGCGCAGGTTTGGTTGGGCTGAAAGCTGAAGATTTGATCTAGGGCACTCAGCGGCAAAAACTGGTTGAGCGGCAGATCCTGGGTGCTATGGCCTAGTGTGAACAGCCCGGTCAGCACTTCATCCAGCCAGAGCGGCTTGGACTCTAGCTGCCAAAACCGCAGGCTCAAGCCCAGCAGCAGCAGCGCCGCCAGCGCCAGATAGTGGTGCAGGGGTTTGAGGTTCATGAGCCAAGAATGCAGGCTGAGTTGAGCAGAATCAGATCAGCAGTTTGCAAGGCTAAGCAGGAATCTGCTACCCGCGCCAAAGCCGGAGGCTGCTCGCGTTTGAGCCTGCGCTTGGCCTGACGCAAGGCTTCGGGGTACTGAGTAATCCAGCTTTTTTCTAAATATCCCGGCGTAAAGGCGGCGCGATCTACCAGCCAAAAGTCAACGCCAGTCGCCTGAATCCACTGCTTCAGCTCGGCCAAACTGGGATTGTACTGAGCTTGAATTAGATCTAACACCCGCTGCCGAAATGGCTCGTAGTAGCCCATGTGATAGGGAATCGCATATTCCTTCGCCACGTAGACCGAGCGCTGGGCAAAGCTGGGTAGGTTGCTGGCTTCTTCGCTGAGTGAGGCAATTAGCGTATCGGCAGGCTGCTGGGCGAAAAACTGGTAGATCTGGGGCTGTTCGCCGGTAATATACTTGGCGCGCGGAAATTCGGGCGTGTAGCTGGGGTAGAGCACCAGCGCCGCTGCGGTGATGCCGGTGATGCCAAGGGTGAGCCAGCGCTGCCATCTGCCCGACTGAGCTGCCCAGCGCTTCAGGCCATCTAGGCCCATCACAATTACCATTGCTGCGGCCCAGCAGAGCAGAATTCGCAGGGTATGCTGGCTATAGCGACTCGGCAAATGCAGCTTGAACAAGAGCAGATGCGCCGCCCCAAACCAGAACAGCGACACTGCCAGCATTTGGGGCAGCAGCAGGGCGGCGGGCTGAAGCTGCTGCGTCAGCGGGAAGAAACGCCGCCACCAGAGCATTCCGGGCAGCAAGAGCGCCAGCCACAGCAGCTCCGGCAGGCGAGCTATCCGGGGCAGCAGGCCGCTGCGAAGCCCCATCAGCCAAAACTTCCAGGGATTGTCGTTGAAAAAATCTGAGCGCCCGCCGTTTTGGAATTCGGGCATCTGTTGAGCCTCAGCCAGCGTCACCACCGGGGCAAACTGCGACAGGCTGAGCGCGTAGGGCAGCATTACCGCTACGCAAGCTATCAGTCCAATTCCGCAAAACCAGTAGTCACGGGGAGATCGCGTCAGATGCAGCCCGTCCTCTGACCAGCTCACCAGCATCGCCACCAGCAGCCCCGCTTCCAGAAACACCCCCTGCGGATAGAACCAGCCTTGCAGCAGAATTAGCCCCAGGCAGGGCAGCAGCCAGCGCCGCAGCAAGAAGTAGCAGAAGCCCAAGAACAGCGGGTAGAAAAAGGCTCTAGGCGTAGCCGACACCAGATCGTCGTTCATCCAGAGCGTCTGGTTCAGCAGCAGCGAGGCCACAAACCCGGCCAGCGGCAGCGGCAGCATTTCCAGCATCACAAAAAAGCAAGCCCCCGTGCTGAGCAGCCCCAGAATCGGCGGCAGTAGCTTGCTGGTTAGCAGTGGGTCGAGTCCCAGCAGCGCGGTTAGTTTATACAGCCAGCTATAGCCGACGGGCGCAACCGACTGGAAGTAGTCGGCAATCAAATCATTCGGGAATGCCTGCGGATCGACAAACCGCTGCATCCAAAACACATGCTGCCGCGCATCATCCTGCACCACATAGTCGCCGCTAAACGCCTGCTGCCAGACCAGCATTCCATAGACCCAGCCAAAGGCCAGACTCAGCCCCAGCCAAAACAGCAGGCTCTGACGAGGCGCAATTGGGCGACGGGCGGGCAGACTCAGCAGATCTTTTAGCACCAGCATTTCTATACTTGTAAAGCCTATAGTTTTGAGAGCCTATAGTTGAACGCCTATGTTTGAAAGCTCAGGCATCCTATCACGACGGCCTGCGCCTAAACAGATAGAGGCCGTCGCGCTGATAGATAATTTCTAGCTCAGGCCGCTTGCTGAGGCGCTCAAACGTCCGGTTGGTGCCGTCAAAATCATCGTCCCAGGGATGCGTCAGGTTAATTAGCACATAGTCTGACTGAGGCAGATCCTCTTTGAACATGCGATTGCCGCGCAGCAGCGTAATCTGCTCGCGGTGGCTGAGCTGAGCGGCATGCCAGTTGTCGGTAATCACGCCCGCCTGGGGGTCAATCAGCGCCATTGCCTCGCGGCTGGCCTGCCAGGTGCTAAGATTTGCCGCATATTCAGGGTAATAGCGGCCATATTTAGCCAGCGCCAAAAACACCACCAGCGCCCAGACGATGATCCAACGCCGCTGGCGCAGCAGCCCCTGCCCCTGCGCCAGTGAGTCAATCACGGCCAGCAGCAGAAACGGCAGAATCGGCAGCGAATATTGATGCACCAGATCTCGCTGCGCGCCGTTGGACGAGAGTATGTTGATCACAATCAGCGGCACTGTGACGATCAGCGGCTGCCAGTGGCGCGGCGACAGCCCCCAGATCAGCGGCAGAAACAGCAGCCCCAAATATTGCAGCGAAGCTTGGGTCAAGATTTTTTGCAGCAGAAACCCAGGGTTCAAAACCAGATTCTTGGCCACCGCCAGCACCGAGTCGCCGCCTAGCTCCTGATATCGCCCCAGCGCCGCTGCCTCTGCACCGCTAAAGCCTGGAATCATCCACTGCGTTGCTGCCAAAAACCAGCCGATGCCACCCACCAGCGCCAGCGTGCCAAACCACCGCCGTTTTTCAAACAGCAGCAGCCAAAACCCCATTGCCGCCATCGTAATTGAC
>CASBQH010000109.1 GCA_949127695.1 Synechococcales cyanobacterium PMM_0073 | reverse complement strand
GGCATCAATAATGCGGTGCTGCATGGCCAGCAGGATGCGGTGAACCCTAGCGATGTGGGCACAAAGGTTGCGCCCCACTACGAGCTGATGGTGGGTGCAGGCGAAACCCAGGTGATTCAGCTGCGCCTTTCTAAAACTCCGCCCGCTCAGCTCAGACAGCCATTTGGTGAGGAATTTAACCAAACTTTTGCAGCAAGGCTCAAAGAGGCCGACGAATTCTATGCCACCGTAATTCCGCCTGCGGTGCTGGCCGACCGCGACCGCGCCAACGTGATGCGGCAGGCGTTAGCCGGAATGATGTGGACGAAGCAGTATTTTTACTACGACTTAGATCAGTGGCTGCGGGAGCGCAACGTCACGCCCTGGACGCCTGCATCTCAGAAAAAGCATATTCGGAACAGCGAGTGGTTCCATATGCATAACGACGATATTATCTCGATGCCTGACAAGTGGGAATATCCCTGGTATGCGGCTTGGGATTTGGCCTTTCATGTGATTCCAATTAGCCTGATTGATCCAGATTTCGCCAAAGACCAGCTGATGCTAATGCTGCGGGAAGATTACCTGCACCCGAACGGCCAAATTCCGGCCTATGAGTGGAACTTTGGCGATGTAAATCCGCCGGTTCATGCCTTTGCCACCTGGGAAATTTACACCCGCGACCGCGAACGCAACGACGGCGTGGGGGATGTAGAATTTCTTAAATATGCCTTCTCGAAGCTGCTGATCAACTTTACCTGGTGGGTGAACCGCAAAGATCAGGGCGGCAACAACCTGTTTGAAGGCGGATTTTTGGGGCTAGATAACATTAGCGTGTTTGACCGCAGCTCGCCCTTGCCCACCGGCGGGCATCTAGAGCAGGCCGATGGCACGGCCTGGATGGTGTTCTTTAGCCAGCGGATGTTCCAGATTGCGGTGGAGCTGTCACTACATGACGCGATCTACGAAGATCTGGCGATCAAGTTCTTTGAGCATACGATGTGGATTGCCGGGGCGATGGATCGAATTGGTGAACATCAGGACGAACTCTGGGATGAAGAAGATGGCTTCTTCTATGACGTGCTGCGCTTGCCAGACGGTGATTCTAGCCGCCTCAAGGTGCGCTCACTGGTGGGGCTGCTGTCACTGATGGCCGTTGCGGTTTTTCCCAGCGAAGCCTTTGAAAAGCTGCCTCGCCTTGAATCGCGCATTCAGCTCTTTATCATGCGCCATCCTGAGCTGACCCAAAATATTCATCTGCCGAGCCAGCTGGGCGAGCGCAATCGGGTCATGCTGTCGGTGCTGAACGAAGCCAAGCTGCGCCGGGTGCTCTCTAAGATGCTGGATGAAGCTGAATTTCTCAGTGATTACGGCATTCGCTCACTGTCTCGCCATCACTTAGAGCATCCCTATCGATACCATCATGACGGCGTTGAGTTTAAGGTGGGCTATGTGCCGGGAGATTCCACCTCCGGCATGTTTGGCGGCAACTCCAACTGGCGTGGCCCGATCTGGATGCCAGTCAATCTCTTGCTGCTGCGTTCACTGCTCCAGCTCTACAGCTACTACGGCGATGCCTTCACGATTGAGTACCCGACTGGCTCAGGCGAGCATCTGACGCTGTTTGCCATTACCCAAAAAATCAGCGAGCGGATTGTCAGCATTTTTCTGCAAGATGAATCAGGCCGTCGTCCGGTCTATGGCAACAATGCCGAGAAATTTCAGACCGATCCACATTGGCGCGATCTGATTTTGTTTTATGAATACTTCAATGGCGATAGCGGAGCTGGAATTGGAGCCAGTCACCAGACGGGCTGGACGGGCTGCGTGGCGCGGATTATTCAGGCACTGGGCTATTTCACTAAAGAAACCGTGCTGGATACAATCACGCCGGGAAAACCTGGCAAAATACCATTAGCCTGAGCCTCTGGTGAGAAGGTTGAGTGAGAACATAGAGGACAGAATTGTGAAGCGAATGCGATATCTAGTTGGGATCGCGGGATTAGCTACCGCAGCTAGCGGGTTGGTCAGTCTATCAGCTAGCCTGCTGCTGCCCCGCGTTATGGCACAATCCCAGCCCAGCTTTCAGGGCAGAGGCGTGGCCAACGGCGCAGCCTTCACCAGAGGCCGCAACGCCAACGTGGCGCTAACCGTTGAATCGGGCAACTTTGGCCTAGAGCTATCAGAGCCACCGGGTACAAGAGCCAGAGTCCAGTATCGCGGCTCGGTGGTTCGGCAGGTGAACGACTCGGCAAACCCCAACAGCTTTACGCTCGATGGCCGGGTTCGCAGCTTTACTTCCTCCAGCAATCTGCGCGTGCTCAACAATACGACTGGCACCTGTCGGATCGAAGTGTTTGACTCGCGGGTAGTTTCCAGCACCTGCAACAGTATTGCCTCTGACAGCTCAACCCGCTTTTTGGGGCTAGAGCAGTTTTAACGTTTAGTAACTTTATTGATTCTTATGCTTCACCCCTCTCGATTTAACCAATCATTCACGCAATATGCCTTGGCGCTTACTGCCGGGTTTCTGAGCGTGATAGCTGCTCCTGTAATCGCGCAACCCTCTAGTTCCTCTGCTTCACAAATGGCTCAGGCTTCCGCGATCACAGGCAGCTGGCGGCTGGTAAATATGGGCGAAGTTAGCTCGCCCGCCGTTGTGCCTCAGGACAACGAGCTTACCGCCGAATTTGCCGATGGACGCATTGCCGGATCGGGCGGCTGCAACCGCTTCATGGGCAGCTACAAGGCTGAGGCCGGAACGCTGACTATCGACGAGCCGCTGGCCTCTACGCTCATGGCCTGCGAGCCGCCCATCGCGAGCCAAGAGATGCGATATCTGCGGGCGCTAGAAGCCGCTCAGCGCTACGAGATCACCAACCAGGGACTCGCTATCTTTTATCAAACCGAGCAAGAGTCGGGCGTTCTGCGCTTTACCTCTCAGAACGTCAGAGGACTCTGGTAAGCAGCATCCACGATTTTGCGGGAGGAATGATCCGGTGAATATGCCCGCTCAAACTCAGACAATCTATACTGGCGACCAGATTCAGGCCACCCCTGTCATCAGCCAGCTGAACGTGGCTGATCTGGAGCCGGGACGCCAGCATCGCTTTTTCTTCGAGGCGGTGCAGATGGGAACGGGTCAGCATTGGTATGTGCCTGTGGTCGTGGCTAAGGGGATGCAAGACGGCAAGCGGATTTCGCTCACCGCTGGGGTGCATGGTGACGAACTCAGCCCGGTCAACGCCGTACAGCGGATTATGGCTAGCCTCGACCCGGCCAAAATGTCGGGGACAGTGCTGGCCGTTTATGATCTGTCTCGGCCTGCCAAAGAATATACTCAGCGTAACTGGCCGACGGCTCAGGGCGGCGGCGGATTAATTGACCTCAACCGCGTCTGGCCGGGAGATATTGCCGGAGAGGACGCTCCAACCCGCCATGCTGGCCTGATTTGGCATCAGCTGTTTCAGCCCAACGTCGATCTGGCGCTGGACTACCATACGGCCTCAACTGGCGATGACTTCAGCCTGTTTATCTTTGCAGACTGTCGCCAGCCCGAAATTCGGCAGATGGCCGAGCTGTTTCCAGTCGAGCAGATCAAAGACGATCCGGGCGAGGAGGGCACGCTCGAAATGGCCTTTATCCAAGCCGATATTCCGGTCATGACCATCGAGATTGGCGGCCCTCGTCGCTTTGACCTGCCCAAAATTGAAAAGACCGTAGAAGGCAGCCTGAACGTCTTAAAACATTACAAAGTGATTGACGGGGCAATGGGTCACACATCCAAATCAGCCGGAACTTTCTTCGGCAATAGCTTTGAAACGATTCGAGCCACGGCTGGCGGCTTTCTAGAGCTGCGGGTTGACCTCAACGATCCGGTGACGCCGGGGCAGGAAGTGGCAATCCAGCGCAATTCCTTTGGCGATATTGTTGCCAAATACCGGGCTGGCGTAGCAGGCGAAGTGGCCTCCATCGCCCGTGACGCCCTCAGAGAACCCGGAGCGCGGGTGATGCGGATTCTTTACAACAGCGAAGATATAAGAACATAACATGACATCAGATCAACAGTATGACCCAACGGGACAAGCTCCATTTGGTGATCTACCGCCCGACGCTGGCGGCAAATCCGCAGATAAAAAGCTGTCGGTTACCTCACTCAGCGCCCTAGTTGTCGGTTCAATGATCGGCGCAGGCATCTTCACCCTGCCTTCTGCCTTTGGTCGCGCCACGGGTGTACTGGGCGCACTGATTGCCTGGATGATCGCGGGCATTGGCATGTTAATGCTGGCTTTTGTGTTCCAGAATTTGGCGCAGCGCAAGCCAGAGATTGATTCGGGCATGTTTGGTGGCGAAGGCAATACGATTCAGGCGATTCTCTTGTCGTCAGTGCTGCTCTGGGTGTTTCACTTTTTGATTCTACGCGGCGTTCAGCAGGCCACTGGACTGAATAACATCGTCACAGTGGCTAAGATTGTGCCGATCTTCGCCTTTATTTTGATTATTCTGTTTAGCTTTAAGCCCGATATCTTCATCGCTAATTTTTGGGGTGGACAGGGCTACGAGGCTGACTCTCTGTTTAGTCAAGTTCGTAGCACCATGCTGGTGACGGTCTTTGTGTTTCTGGGCATTGAAGGCGGGAGCAAAACAAAAAGCTGTTTACGTTTGGAGAGTAGTTTATTTTCTCGATTGTCTTCATTGCAGCCCTCTCGGCGCTTTATCTCCTGTTCACTGGCCGGATCACAATCTAGCTTTTTGTTCCACTATGCTCGATTATTTGTAACCCAGTATCCTTTATGACTAGCGCCACAAACCTAACCCGCTCAAATTCTACCTACGGCGTCCATTCAGAAGTGGGCGTACTCCGCAAAGTCATGGTCTGTGCGCCGGGACTGGCGCATAGCCGCCTCACGCCCACCAACTGCGACGAGCTGCTGTTTGACGATGTGCTTTGGGTGGATAACGCCAAGCGCGACCATTTCGACTTCATCACCAAGATGCGCGACCGGGGCGTTGAGGTCGTAGAAATGCATCATCTGCTGGCCGAAACGCTGGATGTCCCTGGAGCCAAGAGCTGGATTTTGGATCAGCAGATTGTGCCGAACGAAGTTGGGCTGGAGCTAGTCAACGAAACCCGCTCGTTTCTGGATGGTCTGCCCTCGCGGCAGCTGGCCGAGTTTTTAATTGGTGGCCTTTCCACGGCGGATGTTCCAGCAGAATATGGCAGCGAGGTGTTCAAGCTGGTGCAGCAGGCGGCTGGGTTTGGCGAATATCTGCTGCCGCCGCTGCCCAACACGCTCTACACCCGCGACACCACCTGCTGGATCTACGGCGGCGTCACCCTAAACCCGCTCTACTGGCCCGCTCGGCATGAAGAAACCATTCTGACTACGGCCATTTACAAGTTCCACCCCAGCTTTGCAGAGGCCAACATTCAGGTCTGGTGGGGCGATCCGGAAGTGCATCATGGTTCTGCGACACTCGAAGGCGGGGACGTGATGCCAATTGGCAACGGGGTCGTGCTGGTTGGCCTGAGTGAGCGCAGTTCACGGCAGGCGATTGGTCAGCTAGCCGCAGCCCTGTTCGCCAAAGGTGGCGCAGAGCGAGTGATTGTCGCCGCCATGCCCAAACTCAGATCGGCCATGCACCTAGATACGGTATTTACCTTCTGTGACCGAGATGTAGTGACGCTATTTCCTGGCATCATGGATCAGGTCGTCACCTTTTCGCTGCGACCGAGCGACAAACCGCCCGGACTTGAGCTGACTCAGGAAACAGAGCCATTTGTCGAGGTGGTAGCTGTGGCTTTGGGCGTGAAAAAAATGCGCGTCGTGCCCACGGGTGGCAACAACTACGCCATGCAGCGCCAGCAGTGGGACAGCGGTAATAACATGGTGGCGATCTCGCCCGGTGTCGTCTTTGCCTATGATCGCAATACGCATACAAATACGCTGCTGCGAAAAGAAGGGGTTGAAGTGATTACGATTGTGGGAGCTGAGCTAGGACGCGGGCGCGGCGGCGGGCACTGCATGACCTGTCCGCTAATTCGGGATGCGGTTGATTTTTAAGTGAAGGCTGAAAGCGCCGCTTCGTGAGCTTTTTGTTCTAAAATTCACAGTGACAACTTGTAACAGTAGTTTGTAATAGCAACATGACCCGTAAATTATCCCGTTTTCTCACCCTCGGATTGGCTGCTAGCTGGACTGTTGGCTTAGGTAGCTTAGGGCTATTCAGTACCGCCACGGCCAATCCGGTTCCCCAACTCCTGGCGCAGCAGGCACAGACTGACCCGACTGACTCTTGCGTAGCGCTGCAAGAAGTCACCACAGGCAAAACCGAAATCCGTAAGCGGATTGAGAATCGTCTGATTACGCAGGGCAACTGGAATACCGATTTTCTGGTGCCCGCAGGCCAAGAGTTCAGCTACTTTGTGGCCATTCTCACCCCCGAACATAACGCGCCTTTTCACATGACGCCCAGTATGCGATTTAGCAACGGCTCGACAGAATCGCTGTTTCGGCTTCAGGCTGACCTCACCGCTGGCGAGACCTATTCAGTGCCGTTTCAGTCCGCCACAGGTCGCCAGCCCGCCGTAATCAATATGCGAGTCGGCGGCGTCAACGGCAATTTCTACACGATTGCAGTCGCGGGCTGCCAGTAGCGCTCTAGTCCAGATTCAAACCAGGAGAGTTGATCATGCCCTTAGGTCCCGTCGAGATGCTCTGCATCAAATTTCCCAAAGACTACGCCAAAGACGAACTGGCCGCAGCCCTAACTGCGCTAGTAGAGAACCAGACCATTCGGATCATTGATATTCTCTTCATCAACAAGAGCGAGAATGGCGAAGTGACCATGCGCGAAATTGACGAGTTAGACGATGCTGACTACAGCAAGTTTGACCCGATTATTGGCGATGTAGCAGGGCTACTCTCTGAAGAAGATGTCGAAAAGCTCTCTAAAGCGCTAGATAACGATAGCTCTGCCGCCCTGATGCTATTTGAAAATATCTGGGCGACCGCATTCCGAGATGCGGTGCTGAACGCCAAGGGCGAGCTATTGCTGAACGAACGCATCTCGCACCGCGTGATTGAGCAACTGCTGGCCGATCAAGCTGCGGCTAAAGCACCAGTTTAATTTCATTCAATAATTCAAAGGAGACTCCAATGCTGAGAGGATCAAGATCATCATCGTCACGACGCGGCCCTGGCTTGCTGGGCACAGTGGCCAGAACTGCCGTGATTACCGGTACAGCTACGGCCACGAACCGAGCCGTAAACAATGCCGCGAATCAACGCGCCAAATTCAGCGGGCGTGGTGTAGCCAACCGTATCAGGAATGTT
>CASBQH010000108.1 GCA_949127695.1 Synechococcales cyanobacterium PMM_0073 | reverse complement strand
GTAAGTCGGTAGATAAGTCGGCAGGTAAGTCGGTAGATAAGTCGGCAGGTAAAGCGGCAATCTGAGCCTGAATCTGTGCATCTGAACTGCCGCTCGACAGCTGTTGGCACAGATCGGCCAGTGAGCGAACGACAAATAGCTGACGTTGACCAAAATGGCAGCGACCGACTTGAGCGGTATAGCAGAGATCAGCCAATGATCCGTCGTAGGTTTGCAGATGCGTTTGGTAGCGGTTGATGAGCGCGAGCAATGCAGGCTGGGTTTTGGCCGAAAGCGGCAGCAGATAGTAGGTTGCAACAGCGCTAGCGCGACTGCGGCTGAGTGAGGCTCCAATCGGAAAATCGGCCAGGACAACATGGGCATTTGTGCCGCTAAAGCCAAACGCGCTCACGCCTGCAATCCGAGGTTGCTCCTGCTGTGGCCAGTCAATGGGTGCAGTCGGCACTTGCATAGATAGATTTGCCCAGTCAATCTGCGGGTTTGGCTGCTGAAAATGCAGGTTGGCCGGAATCTGCTGATGCCGCAGCGCCAGCAAAGTTTTGATCAAGCCCGCCATGCCCGCCGCCGCTTCCGTATGGCCAATATTGGTTTTGACTGCGCCTAAAATCAGCGGTTGACTGGCAGAACGATTCCCAAATACTGCACCCAGCGCGTTCACCTCAATGGGATCGCCCAAGGCCGTGCCCGTGCCGTGCGTTTCGACAAAGCTAACCTGCGCTGGCTCGACCTGCGCCTGCGCTAACGCCTGCCGAATCAGCGCCTGCTGCGCCGAGCCATTGGGCACAGTCAGGCCGCTGGCTCGCCCGTCGTGATTCACCGCTGATCCCAAAATTACGCCCCAAATTTGGTTCTGGTCGCGCAGCGCCTCTCGCCAGCGCTTCAGCACTACCAGGCCGCAACCTTCAGCCCGGACAAACCCATCGGCAGATGCGTCAAAGCTGCGGCAGCGATCGGTAGAAGAGAGCATCTTGGCTCTGGCAAAGTTCAGGCTGGTGGCAGGCTCTAAAATCCGGTTGACGCCGCCCGCTAGCGCCAGATCGCAGTCGCGTAGCCGCAGACTTTGGCAGGCCGAATGCAGCGCCACCAGCGATGATGAACAGGCTGTATCAATGGCAAGGCTAGGGCCAGTCAAGCCGAGAATGTAAGAAATTCGGCCTGCGGCCATGCTGTGCGTGTTTCCGGTTGCCAGATAGGCATCAATTTCGCTGGGGTGGCGGCTGAGCAACCGCTGCCAGTAGTCGATGCTGCTGATGCCCATAAACACGCCCGTCTGGCTGCCCAAGAGTTGGTCGGCGGCAAAACCACCCTGCTCCAGCGCTTCCCAGCTCACCTCCAACAGCAGGCGCTGCTGCGGGTCAAGGCTATTAGCTTCACGCGGGGCAATCCGAAAAAAGCTGGCATCAAAGTCGAGCAGATCTGGCAGAAAGCCACCTTCTTGATGCGGCATCTTGGCCGGAATATTCGGATCAGGATCATAAAACTTGCTCAGATCCCAGCGGTCTGCCGGAACCGGGGTAATGGCGTCTTGCTGGTTCTGCAACAGCTGCCAAAACTCAGCCGGGTTGGCTGCTCCCGGCCAGCGACAGCCCATCCCAACGACTGCAATCGGCTCACGCTGGGCGTAGTCAGCCTCGGTTAGCTTGGCCTGAAGCTGCTTCAGCGCCAGCAATGCTCGCTTGGTCGCAGAAAGCTCGCTAGCTGCGGTGCCAGAATTCAACGGCTCAGAATCTGCCATGCTGCTCTCGCTCGCGTTGCGCCGCAGTCGGTCTGCCGGGGAGCAGGCTCGCCCAGAGCCAGCCTAGAAAGCTGCCCGCCACATACTGCGGAAAATCAGCCCAGTAAAACGAATTGCCCAGCACCAGCCTGCCCAACAGGGTGGCTCGCAGTGCCTGAAGCCAGTTCGGCTGCCAGAGCTGCGAAACTTCAATTGCAAAGCTGGCCAGACAGACCGCGATAGCGGCTCGCAGCGGCGAAATCTGGGGCAGCAAAAACATGACAAACAGCACCCAAAAGCATTCATAGGCCAGGTTGCCGATCCAGTTCCGCAGCCCTTCCAGCTCTGGGCTGAGATAAAATCTGCCGCCATAGCCAATCGGGATAATCACGATCATGCTGACGAGCAGCGCCAGTCGATAGCGCCCAAACTGCCTCTGCATACAAAACCTCCCCCAGCAGGAATATCCTACCAGAGGAGGCGCGCGGCTATGTTCAGCTAGCCCATAGTTTAGTTCGCCTATCACCAGCCAGCCTTACTCTTCGGTGTCTTCCTCGACTTCCTCAAAATCATCCTCATCCTCATCGTCGGCACTATCTTCAACGACAGGCGAGTAGAGATCGTCCTCGTCGGCATCGACCTTAGCATCAGGCGTGGGGCTAAAGGTGGAGGCAAACTCGCTCCCCGGCTGATCGCGTCCGCTCATGGGTGAGAAGACATCGTAGCCGCCGTCTCGCTCGTAGCTGCGTGCCGTGCGGTCATCCAGCACCACGTCATCTAGCACCACGTCTTCTTCCAACATGCCGCCCTCGTAGTAGGGATCGATATCGACGCTGGCGGTTTCTTCGTAGGTATTAAAGCCGGTGCCTGCCGGAATCAAGCGCCCGATGATCACGTTTTCTTTGAGGCCGCGCAGCCAGTCTGACTTACCTTCGATTGCCGCTTCGGTCAAAACGCGGGTGGTTTCTTGGAAGCTGGCCGCTGAGATAAAGCTGTCGGTGTTCAGCGAGGCTTTGGTGATCCCCAGCAAAACTGGCGTATATTCTGCCGGAGCGCCGCCGGTAATCGACATGGCTTCGTTCACCTGCTCAATCTGCCGCAGCTCGACTAGCTCACCGGGCAGCATCGTGGTGTCGCCGCCGTCATCCACCCGGCCTTTGGAGGTCATCTGTCGCACAATCACCTCAATATGCTTGTCGGAGATTTCGATCCCCTGCGACTGGTACACCGACTGCACCTCATTCACCAAGAAGGTTTGCACCTCTTTGAGGCTGAGCAGCGAGGCTTCATGCACGCCGTGAGACTCGCGGTTGTAGGTAAAGAACACCTCCAGAATCTCATGCGGATTGGCGGGGCCGTCGGT
>CASBQH010000107.1 GCA_949127695.1 Synechococcales cyanobacterium PMM_0073 | reverse complement strand
GCTAGCCACCGTGGAGGGGATTAGCCTGGACTTGAGCGGCAGTCAGCTGGTGATCCAGACCGATCAACCCGTCACCCACAGCGCTCAGTGGCAGGGCAGCATGTATGTGGTGACGCTCTCGCCGGCACGTCTAGCCAGTCGGGTTTCGGGGCCGCAGTTTGCCGCCACCGATCCGCTGCGGCGCGTTCAGCTGCTGCAAATGGATGGCGATACGGTGAGGATCTCGATTCAGCCAGCGACGGGCATCCAGTTTGGCGAGCTGAATGCCGTCAGCTCTCAGATGCTGGCCTTGCAGCTCCAGCGCCCCATTGCGGCGGCCAGACCCGCACCTAACGCCAGTCGCCCGCTGCCCAGCGTTACCCCAAACGGACGAATTGTGGTGGCAATCGATCCGGGGCATGGCGGCAGAGATCCGGGCGCGGTAGGGATTGGCGGCATTCACGAGGCAGATATTGTGCTGGCCATTAGCCGTCAGGTGGCAAGCCTGCTCCAGCAGTCAGGCTTGCAGGCGGTCTTGACGCGCAGTGACGATACCGAAATTGATCTTCAGCCCAGAGTGGATACAGCCGAGCAGGTGCGTGCCAATCTGTTTGTCAGCATTCACGCTAACTCAATGGGGATGGATCGGCCTGATGTGAATGGGATTGAAACCTACTATTACGCCAGCGGCGCAGCCTTAGCCCAGATGATTCAAACCAGCATGGTCAGCAGTTTGGGCATGAAAGATCGGGGAATTCGGCAGGCGCGCTTCTACGTGATTAAAAATACCACCATGCCTTCTGTGCTGGTCGAAACTGGCTTTGTCACCGGCAGCGAAGATGCCCCGCGTCTGGCTAGTCCCGCCTACCAAACTCAAATTGCAACAGCGATAGCGCGAGGTATCTTGCAGTATATTCAGCAGAACTCAGTCACGGGCAGTCGGTGATTGGCAGCTGCCAGTTGGAGCGGCAGCGAGGCGAATTTCACCAGAAATGCTTGCTGTAGGGAAAAGTTGCGTTCTGGATTTGCACTTTTCATCGCTCCAAAACAGAGTTCTGCCTTGACGATCGAGCAGACAGCAATCTCTTGGATCGGAATGCCCTCAAGCCTTCGCTTTAAGCCCAAATTTCTGCCTTTCAAATAGATGATGCAGACATTGGTGTCAAGAAGATAGCTTATTCCAGGGTTTCGCGCTCAGGCTGTGCAGGTTGAGGATGTCTGAAAAATGAGTCATCCTGAATGCATCCGTAAAACTCTGAAAGCTCCGCTGATTCTAAGGCTTTGGGCTGGCTAGTTTGATAGATGACGATAACCTCGATATCTAGATCTTTCATATCAGGTAGATGAATCTTCAAGAGACCATCGCTGCCGACATGGGACTTTAATGTGATGCTCTGCATGACTCTCGATCCATTTTTGCTGTTCTATTTCTAAAAACTGAGCACTCTCACCCAATTCTGACAAAATTTCCGGCAATTCAGCGATGGCTGCTTCCAGTTCACCCACCGCCTCTGCGGATCGCCATGGCGACCTGCGCCTTGCGGATCAACCACCATGCTGTCAATAAGCTTTCAGCAAACAGATGCCGTCTGCAATCAACGGTACAATGGTCGGTTGTCGTTTGCGTTGCTCGCGCCAAGATCTTTGATAGAACGCTATACACTGCCCGAAATGGGCGAACTTTGGACAGAGACCTACAAGCTCAAAACCTGGCTGCAAGTTGAAATTGCCGTCTGCGAAGCCCAGGCCGAACTCGGCTACATTCCGGCTGAGGCGGTCGAAACCATCAAGGCAACGGCCAACTTTGACCCCAAGCGCGTCCTGGAAATTGAGGCTGAAGTCAAGCATGATGTGATTGCCTTCCTCACCAACGTCAACGAATATGTCGGCGAAGCAGGTCGCTATATTCACCTGGGAATGACCAGCTCAGATATGCTGGATACGGCATTGTCGCTGCAATTGGTGGCCAGCCTAGATGTGATTATGACCCAGGTTGAGCATTTGAGTCAGGCGATTCGCTACCAGGCGCAGCAGCACCGCGACACCGTGATGATTGGTCGTTCGCACGGCATTCATGCTGAACCGATTACCTTTGGCTTTAAGCTAGCGGGCTGGCTGGCCGAAGTGCTGCGCCATCGCGAACGCCTCTGCGCCCTGCATCAGCAGATTGCGGTTGGCAAAATTTCTGGCGCAGTCGGCACCTATGCCAACATCGATCCGCAGATTGAAGCCCTCACCTGCCAAAAACTGGGGCTCACACCCGACACCGCCTCAACCCAGGTGATCTCGCGCGATCGGCATGCTGAATTTATCCAGGCTTTGGCCTTACTCGCCGCCTCCATTGAGCGCTTTGCAGTCGAGATCCGCAACCTCCAGCGCACGGATGTTTTGGAAGTTGAAGAATATTTCTCGAAAGGGCAGAAAGGCTCCTCCGCTATGCCGCACAAGCGCAATCCGATCAAGTCAGAGCGGCTGACCGGCATGGCGCGGATTATCCGAGGCTACGTCGTTGCGGCCTTAGAAAACGTGGCGCTCTGGCATGAACGCGATATCTCGCATAGCTCAGTCGAGCGGATGATGTTCCCCGACTGCTGCACGCTGATGCATTTCATGCTGGTCGAGACTACCGATCTGATCAAAAACCTGCAAGTCTATCCTGACAACATGCGGCGCAACCTGAACCTGTACGGCGGCGTTGTGTTTAGCCAGCGGGTGCTGCTGAAGCTGGTCGAAGCAGGCATGAACCGTGAAGCAGCCTATGCGATAGTGCAGGGCTGCGCTCATACGGCCTGGAACCAGCCAGAGGGCAACTTTCAGGCGCTGATTAGCCAAAATGCCCAGGTTAATGCCCAGCTTTCGCCTGCCGAAATTGCCGACTGCTTTGACCCACAGCACCACCTAAAAAACCTCAATACCGTCTATCAGCGGCTGAATATCTAAGAGCTGACTCCAGATTGCCTTGACGAAATTGGATCAGAGTGTTTTCCTCAAAAGTACGATGTAAGATGAGCGATCTATCTAGGAGAAGCCATGCAGCTTGGATCAGCTAGCCATAGAGACTTATTTTGCCAGAGCTTTCAGTCGAGCTATCTTGACTACGAGCCGACGCAGCTACCCTTCCCCGATCTCAACCCGGCACAGCTTGCCCTGCTGCGCGGCATTCCGTTTTGGGAGAAAGCTCGCGATACCGAGCGGCGGGCAGGGCAGCTAGTTTCCAGC
Source organism: Synechococcales cyanobacterium PMM_0073 (assembly GCA_949127695.1). Lineage (GTDB taxonomy): Bacteria > Cyanobacteriota > Cyanobacteriia > Elainellales > Elainellaceae > Elainella. The sequence continues at coordinate 841 of CASBQH010000107.1, read as the reverse complement.
TTTGCCGAAACCCTCACCGATCCCGTGATTCGCGAGGCAGTGGCGCTGCAAGGCCGCGAAGAAATGCGCCATGCGCGGCTGATTCAAACCCTAATTGACCGCTACGATCTGCCGGTCAATCCGCCGCCGGATATTGCGCTGCCGCCCGATCTGGACGCCGAATTCATCCTGTTTGGGTTTGGCGAATGCCTCGACTCGTTTTTTGCCTTTGGCCTATTTGAAATCGCTCGTCAGGCAGATCTGCTGCCAGAAGCGCTGTTTACGATCTTTGATCCAATTTTGGATGAAGAGGCGCGGCATATTGTGTTTTTTGTCAACTGGTTTACCTATAAGCAAATCCAGCAGGGGCAAGGCTTGCTGCCGCTACGCTGGCTAAAAACCGGCTGGGGCTACAGCCGCTCGCTGCAAAACTTGATCAGCGCTTTTACCGGAGCCAAGCGCAACGGCGCAGGCTTCACGGCCACCAACGCCAACGCCTTCGCGCTGGAGATTACGCCTACTCGGTTTGTCGAAACCTGCCTGCAAGCAAACCCTCAGCGGATGAGCCAATTTGCCCCAGAATTGCTCCAGCCGGTACTGCTGCCGCAGCTTTGCCAGCTTGCCCTCCAGCCCTTAAAACTCTGGCCTGACTCACCGCCGAAGCTAAAGCCGGTTTAGAGAATGCCTTTGATCCAAACCATCTTAGTGCCGCTTGGCGCTGAATATCAGGCAGTGCGGCGCGGCTTGCAGGAGGCTGTAGCTCAGCCGCAGCTGGTGGCAATTCCGCTCGGCATAACGGCAGTAAGGCAGGCGCTAGCAAATCGGCCTGATCTGGCGCAGTCGCGAATTCTGGTGCTGGGGC
>CASBQH010000106.1 GCA_949127695.1 Synechococcales cyanobacterium PMM_0073 | reverse complement strand
GTAGAGCTGTTGCAGCAGAACCTAGAGCGCAGCCAGCAGGCGGTGAATTTTTGCCTGACCAACCGCGACAGCTACCGCGCCTATTTGCAGGCCGAAGCAAGCCTGAAGCAGCTCGATCCGCAGCTCAAACAGCGGCAGCTCCTCTGGCAGCAGCGAGAGCGGCAGCAGCAGGCGCTTAACCAGCAGCAGCAGCAGGCCACCCGCCTCAGTCTTCAGCTCGAAACCTTGAGCGCCGCCGCCGCACAGCTAGGGCAGCTTCAGCCGCTGATGGTGCAGCAGAGCGAGCTAGAGCAGCAGCAGGCCGCTGTAACCGAACAGCTAAACCAGCTTCAGGCGCTGAAGCGAGAGCAGCAGGGCTTGAGCCAGCAGCTGAGTCAAAGTCAGCAGAATCAGCACGAACTCCAGCAGGCACTAGCGCAGATTCCCGCGCATCAGGCCGCAGTTGATCAGCTTCCAGCTCTAGAGCAAAAGCGTGAGCGACTCCAAGAACAGCTGAGCCGAATCGAAGCCGCCCGCCAGTTTGAGGCGGAGCTGCGTGAGCTGGTGACGGTGGGCGAATCGCGGCATGACCAATACGAAACGCAGGCCGAAGAAGCGCTGGCCTTACTGCAAAAGGCGCTGCAAGCTTCAGGCACGTTCGCCAACGCGCCCGTCGAGTCAGTGATTGCGGCCTTGCAGTCAGGGATTGACCTGAATACTGATCTAATTAACGCGCTCTGGCGGGTGCTGGCCGACCTCTCGGAGCAGACTTCGCCGCAAAAGCTGCAATCTCAGCTCCAGCAGATCAAAGCCCAGATTGAAGCCACCCAGCAGCAGCGCCAGCAGCTTGCCCGTCTCGAAGCGCAGCAGAGTCAGCAGCAGCAGGGGCAGGCGGTGATGCTTCAGCTTGAAGACCGAATTGCCGAGATTCAGCGGCAGCTCAGCGCCGAGGCCGCCCAGCAGCAGCAGCGCGCCGACTTGAGCCAGCAGCTGAGTGCCCTTAACAATCCCAAAGGCCGCTATCAGCTGCTGGAGCGCGACTTGCAGCAGCAGGAGAGCCTCAACGCGCAGCAAACCAGCCTCAACGCCCAGCAGACGAAGATTCAGCAGGCGCTGTTGGAACTCGAAACGCAGCTAGCCACTTTTGCAACTCTGGAGGCCGAAATCGATCAGCAGCAGGCATTGCGCCAGACGCACCAGATGGGCTATCAGACCTATCTGGAATATCAAAAAGACGCGAATCTGCATACTCAGCTCAAGGCCGATCTGCAAGTTCAGCTGGAGCAGCTTCAGCAGATTGAGGCAGATTGGCTGGCCGTACAGCAAGCCCAGCAGGAGCTAGCGCAGAGCTACGATCCAGAGCGATTTCGGACGATTGAAGCCGAATGGCTGTCCACGCGCAGTCAGGCGGATCAAATTGCGGGCAGCTTGCCTCAGCAGCAGCAGCTCTTGGCCGAACTCGACAGCCAGCGCCAGCAGCTTCAGGCAATTGCCAAAAAGCACGAACGCGCCCAAGTCGAGCTGAAGCAAGCCGAAAAGCTGCGGAAGTTTATCAGCTTCGCCCGCAAAGCTTTCAAAGAAGCTGGCCCCCGCATCACCGAACGCTATGTGCAGACGATCTCTCGCGAGGCCGATCGCCTGTTTCGGGAGCTGCTGAACCGCTCCAACGTGGCGCTGGAATGGACACGCGACTACGAAATTATTGTGCAGGAAGGGGCGCATAGCCGCAGGCTAATCAACCTATCGGGCGGCGAGCAGATGTGCGCGGCGCTGGCGGTACGGCTGGCGCTGCTGCGCGTCTTGGCCGATATTGATATTGCTTTTTTTGATGAACCCACCACCAACATGGACAGGCTGCGTCGCCAGAGCCTAGCCGAAGCGATTGCCAACATCAAGACCTTCCGGCAGCTGTTTGTAATTAGCCATGACGATACCTTTGAGCAGGTGACGGAAAACGTGATTTTAGTCGAGCGAGAGGCTTAGAATTGAGCCTATAGGCGGTTAATTCAGCTGAAATTGCGCCGAAATCACGCTGCAAATGTCCCCAGCATGGCATTATAAAGGTTTGGTAAAATTGCCCAACAGCAGGAGCTATGAGGACAAAATCTTTTATCATATCCACCCTCGCTGTGTCCCTGCTGAGCCTGAGGCTGGTCGCCCAAACTGCGGCTCAGAGCTTTGCCCAGACTGAGCCATTGCCGCCGCCCGAAATTCCGTCAAGTCCGCTGCCCGCGCCTGACCCCGCGCCAATTTTACCCGCGCAGCAGGAGACGATTCAACGCTTAATCGAAAAAGAAATTGCGGGTTCCCAGCAGCTCACCGACCGCGTGGACGACAAGGTGAGCGATCACTTTGAGCTGACGATGAACCTGCTCAACCTGCTGATCACGCTGCTGATTGCGATTCCGATTAGCACGGGATTTGTGTTCTGGTGGCTACGTCAGAGCGTGATTGATCGGCTGGTGAGCGATATTCGCAAGCAGTTCCAGCAGGAAAACGAGCAGATTGTCAAGCAGCAGCTCGAAGAAGCGGTGACGGCGCGACTGCAAAGCCAGATTGACGTATTTGAAGCCGAGCTGGATCAGCTCAGAACTGATTTTGAGCAGCGATTGCACCATCTCTATCAGGACGCCGAAAAAGAGAAAGAGCTGACGGTGCAGGAATTGGGGCAGATTTTGGCCACCGTGGGGCAAGACGACACTGTACCCGCGCCGGTTGGCTATCGCCTGCAAGAGTTGACCGGACGGTTGCGCTCGATCAAAACCGACAGTCCAGATCTCACTTTCTCGGCCTCTGACTATCTCAAAACCGCAGAAGCGCTGTACTTGGCGCAGCAATATGACGAAGCTGTGGCCTTCTACCGCGAGGCGCTGGCGCTTGACTCCGATTCGGCCAAAGGCTGGCAGGGCTTGGCCAAAACGCTGCGGCAGATGGGGCATCCGTCTGAGGCTCTCGATGCCAACGAAGAGCTGATTCGGCGCTATCCCCAAAATCCCTGGGGCTGGTTTGGCAAAGGCTACGCGCTAGCCGATATGCGGCAGTATGAAGATGCCCTGCCCGCCTACGATGCCGCAATTCAGCTAGAGCCGAGCCGCAGCACCTTCTGGAAGCAAAAAGGCTATGCGCTCACCCGCCTGCGCCGCTACGACGAAGCATTCGACTGCTTTGACAAAGCGCTGCGAGTTAATCCCGACTCTGCCGGAACCTACTATGCCAAAGCCGATTGCTACGCCGCCCAAAATCAGCCCGAACTGGCAATCGACCACCTGAAAGAAGCGATTCGGCGGCGACCTGATTGGCAAGTCCGGCTCAAAACCGACCCCGACTTTGATGCCCTGCGCTGCACCGCGCTGTTTGACCAAATGTTCTCGCTCAGCGCTCGCTAATGGCACTCTCTCAGGCAAAGCGGACGTTCGGCCTAGTGAAGCCCTATCTGCGCTGGCTGATTTTAGGGGCGACGCTGTTTTTTATCGCCAGCGCCCTGCGCCAAAACTGGCAGGAGGTGCAGAATCTGCGGCTGCGCGAATCGGGCTGGAGCTGGCTGGGGCTGGGCTTTGGCGTCACGCTGCTGGCACATATCTGGACAGGCTGGGTCTGGAACTGGATTTTGCGAGAGCTGGGACAGGCGACTTCTGGGCGTTGGGCGGTGCAGGTTTACTTGACCACGAATATTGCCAAGTATCTGCCGGGAAACGTCTGGCATCTGTATGGGCGGGTGATGGCGGCAAAGCAGGCTGGGGTTTCGGCCAGTGCAGCAACGCTGAGCGTTTTGCTGGAGCCGCTGTTGATGGCGGCGGCGGCATTGGTCATTGCCCTGACTAACGCTCGCCAAAGCTGGCCGATTCAGCTCTTTTTTCTACTGCTGGTGCTGGCGGCAATTCACCCCAGAGCGCTGAATCCGCTGCTGAAGCTGGCGCGACACATCAAAGGGCAGGCTCCTGATCAGGCTAGCGATCCGCTGCAAGTTCGGCGCTATCCGCTGCTGCCGTTGCTGGGCGAGCTGGTCTTTGTTGGGCTGCGGAGCTTGGGCTTTTTGCTGACGGCTTGGGCGCTGGCTCCGTTTGGGATTGAGCAAGTCCCCAGTCTGGTCAGCGCCTTTAGTTTGGCCTGGGTGATGGGTCTGGTGATTCCGGGCGCACCGGGCGGCATTGGCGTGTTTGAGGCGACGGCATTGGCGCTGCTGACGCCGCAGTTCCCGACTAGCCTAGTGTTGGGCGGCATCGCGCTCTATCGGGTGATCAGTTTACTAGCAGAGCTGGTTGGGGCGGGGCTGGCGAGTTTGGCAGGGCGCAAACGGCGATGAACCAGGGCTGGATCTACCGCGATCAGGTGAATCAGTCGGGGCTGACGCTGCTGGACTATTACAGCCAGCGCTACCTTCATTCGAGTCGGGCGGAGTGGCGCGAGCGGATTTTGAGCGGGCAGATTTTGCTGGATGGCGCGGCGGCTGCTCCGGCTCAACCGCTAAAGCCGGGGCAGCAGTTGGCCTACCACCGTCCGCCCTGGCAG